>NZ_JBFAJC010000043.1:0-64087 GCF_040655075.1 Actinoallomurus sp. NPDC050550
ACGTGCACGGCGTGCAGGTCGGCCTGCACCAGCGCGTCGTAGACGGCCTGGGGGAACTCCCCGCTCTCATCCGTCTCCGCCGCCCGCGGAGCGATTTTGTCATCGGCCAGCGAGCGCACCGTCTCGCGGAGCATCTGGTGCTCTTCAGAGAGTTCGTACAGAGGAAAGTCTCTGGTCATACGCCGATCGTACGCGGTAAACCTACTCGCCAGTAGGGCCGGTAGCATGCCGTGCGGCCCGTGGGGAGGAAGACGGGGTTCGGGCACAACACTCTTTGGAAAGGAGGCGGGACCTTGGCACAGCGCTTGACCGTGATCGGTACCGGTTACCTGGGCGCCACCCACGCGGCTTGCATGGCCGACCTGGGCTTCGAGGTGCTGGGCGTGGACGTGGACGCTGAGAAGATCGCTCGGCTGACACGCGGCGACCTCCCGGTCTTCGAGCCGGGACTCGAGCCGGTCCTTCGCCGCAACCTGGAGAACGGCCGGCTGCGGTTCACCACGTCCTATGAAGAGGCCGCCGAGTTCGGCGACGTGCACTTCATCTGCGTGGGAACGCCGCAGAAGCCGGGCGAGTACGCCGCGGACATGAGCTACGTCGACGACGCGGTGAACTCCCTGGCGCCGCTGCTCACCCGGGCCTGCGTCGTGGTCGGCAAGTCGACCGTCCCGGTGGGCACCGCGGAGCGGCTGAGCAGGCGGATCTCGGAGCTGAGCCCCGCCGGAGACGTCGTCGAGCTCGCCTGGAACCCGGAGTTCCTCCGTGAGGGCTACGCCGTCCAGGACACGCTGCACCCGGACCGCATCGTCGTCGGCGTTCGCTCGGACCGCGCTGAGAAGATCCTGCGCGAGGTCTACGGATCGATGATCGCCGAGGATGTCCCCTTCGTCGTCGCCGACTTCCCCACCTCTGAGCTCGTCAAGGTGTCCGCCAACGCCTTCCTCGCGACGAAGATCTCGTTCATCAACGCGATGGCCGAGGTCTGCGAGGCGGCGCACGCCGATGTGACCAAGCTCTCCGAGGCCCTGTCCTACGACGACCGGATCGGCGGCAAGTTCCTCGGACCGGGTCTGGGGTTCGGCGGAGGCTGCCTGCCGAAGGACATCCGGGCGTTCATGGCCCGCGCCGGCGAGCTCGGCGTCGACCAGGCGCTGTCGTTCCTGCGCGAGGTGGACGCCATCAACATCCGGCGCCGCATCCGCATGGTCGACCTGGCACGTGAGCTGCTGGGCGGCTCGTTCATCGGCCGTACGGTCGGCGTGCTCGGCGCGGCGTTCAAGCCGAACTCCGACGACATCCGCGACTCGCCCGCCCTCGACGTC
The DNA here is from genome assembly GCF_040655075.1 of Actinoallomurus sp. NPDC050550. NCBI lineage: Bacteria > Bacillati > Actinomycetota > Actinomycetes > Streptosporangiales > Thermomonosporaceae > Actinoallomurus > Actinoallomurus sp. NPDC050550. The sequence continues at coordinate 1,323 of NZ_JBFAJC010000043.1, forward strand.
GCGACCTCCATCCGCGCCCAGGGCGGCCAGGTCACGGTGTACGACCCGCAGGCGCTCGACAACGCCCGCCGGGCCCACCCGGACCTGCACTACGGCGAGTCGGCGATGGACGCCGTCGCCGGCGCGCACGTCGTGTTGCTGCTCACGGAGTGGAAGGAGTTCCGGGATATCGACCCGGAGATCCTCGGCGCCGCGGTGGCCGAGCGCAACATCGTCGACGGCCGCAACGCGCTCGACCCCGAGCGCTGGCGCGCCGCCGGCTGGCAGTACCGGGCGCTGGGACGCCCCTAACCCCTAGCCCCTGGCTCGCAGCCGGGCGGCCCGTCGCCGGGAAGGCGACGGGCCGCTTGGTGGTTTGCAGGATCATGAGCGACTCTTACGCCGATGAGGCCGTCACCCGCCGGGTGCTGCTCGACTCGCGCACGTGGGCGTTCGTCGGGTTGCGCGACAACCCCGGCCGCACCGCGTACGACATGGCCCAGCTCCTTCAGTCCAGGGGCAAGGCGATCGTCCCGGTCCATCCCGCCACCGAGACCGTCCTCGGCGAGCCGGGCGTCTCCTCGCTGGCCGACGTGACGCAGCGGGTGGACGTCGTCGGTGTCTACCGGCGGGCCGCGCACGCGGGCGAGGTCGCCGACGAGGCGATCAAGCTGTTCGGCTCGTACGGCCCGCGGCGGGACGGCGAGGTCCGGGCGGTGTGGTTCCCGCTGGACGTGATCGATGAGGCCGCCGCGCAGCGCGTACGCGAGGCGGGCATCGACGTCGTCATGGACCGCTGCCCGGCCATCGAGTGGGCGCGCCTCCGCCTGCCCCGCTGATCACCTTCCGAGGACTTCGGCGATTTCATCGCGGAACTCCGCGCCGGCGAGGTTGTCGCCGTAGTCGCGCGAGTGGACGATCAGGCCGTCCCTGACCCGGATCACCATGACGTACGAGGAGGCGTACGGCCGGCCGGACCGGGTCATCGTGCCGTGCAGGGTGTACTCGGCGATGACCACCTCAGGGTCCGAGGTCTCCCAGAGGACCAGCGGATCGACCTTGGTGAAGCGGCGCGCCGGGGCGACGGCCTTGAACCGGGCGCGGTGACCCTCGCGTCCTTCGAAGCGCTCGGGGATTCCCGGCGGGGCGAACGGGAGCTCGATGACGGCGTCCGGCGCGTACAGGTCGGCGACGTCGTCCCAGGCGTTGTCGGCGGAGGCTTGGAGGAAACGCTCGACGACCTGACGGGGTGTGGCGGTGGCCGGTGATGCGGACACGGAAGACTCCAGGGGAGACAGGGCCTTAAGGCCGGGCATAGAATCGGAGCGATCGCTCCGGTTGAGACGTTACGGAACGTGCGCTCCGGTTGTCAATCGGCCCGACCGCGGAGGGAAGAGAGGTGGCATGTCCGGATCCGTCGACTCCGGGACGGGAGAGCGGCGAGCGGACGCCCGGCGTAACCGTGCTCGTGTGCTGGAGGCCGCTCAGGAGGTGTTCGCCGCCGACGGGCTCGCGGTGCCCCTGAGTGAGATTGCCCGGCGAGCCGGGGTCGGGCCGGGAACGGTGTACCGCCATTTCGCGAGCAAGGAGGCGCTGTTCGAGGCGGTGGTGGCCGACCGGCTCGCCCGCCTCGTCGACGAGACGGCCGCCCTGGCCGCCGACGACGATCCAGAGGCGGCGTTCTTCGCCGCCTTCTCCCTGGTCGTGGAGCGGGCCTCGCTCAACAGGGCGTTGTGCGAGGCGCTCATGGATCGTACGGGGCGGAGCGTGGAGGTCGCGGCCGAGGTCAGGGAACGCTACCGCGCCGCGCTCGCGGCGTTGCTCGAGCGGGCCCAGCGAGCCGGAGCCGTACGCGCCGACGTGACCGTGGACGACGTCCAGCGTCTCGCTCGCGGTTGCATGAGCATGGAGCAGGAAGGCTCATCCGGGCGGGCCACCGCGATCGTCTGTGACGGACTCCGGTCGTCCCGCCCGGAGCCTCCGGCCAGCCTGCCGCCCGTAACGAAACGGGTGCCCGAGGTGCGTAACGAAAGTCGGCCGGAAACGACGCGTGCGCGGTCCGCCGCGAAGGCGGCGGGCTGTGCGGAGTGCGGGGCGCCCATCGAGACGGCGCACACCGGAAGGCCGGCCCGGTTCTGCGGGGCGGCCTGCCGGCAGAAGGCGCACCGCCGGCGTACGGCCGGCCGGACCGATTGAGACGTTCAGAGCCTGTCTCGAAGTCCCCGCCTGGGCGCCGCGCAGTAGGACAGCGGGGCTTCGAGGCAGGCCCTAGAAGGTCGTGGCGCCGGTGCGGGCTCCGAGGGCGTCTTCGACGGTCGCGTGGACGGGGACCGCGGAGGCGATCCCGGTGATCTCCACGACGCGGGCGGGGCTGCGCTGCAGCGCGGCCAGGCCGGGCGTGCCACCGAGTCGGCGCGTCCTCTCGCAGGTCATGAGCAGAACTCCCAGGCCGCTCGTGTCGAGGAACGTCAGCCCGCCGAGGTCGAAGACCAGGTCGTCGCCCTCGTGCAGGATCTCCGGGAGCCATGCCTCCAGTTCGCGCGCGGTGAGGGCGTCGAGCTCCCCGCCGGCCGAGACGACGGTGGTTCCGGGCAGGCGTCGGTGCGTGAGCGTCAGCAGTTCCATGGGTGGGCTTCTCCGCTTCGCTTGATCAGCTGAACGCCCGTCTCGGGGGGAATCAGATCGAACCGGCCGATCGGCCGCTCGGTGGCGATGTCGCAGACACCAGAGGGCTCCCAGGGGGAAGTGGCCATGACGGACGTCCTTTTTGTGAGAAAAGACGGTCCCGCGCCCCTTTTTTGCCTGTGTGTCGGATCTTACGGTTTTTGTCCATGAGGCGCCAGTGTCGTATCCACGTCAGTGAGGGCGGCGCATCTCGCGGGTGCCACCGTCATCCTCGTCCGGCGGGGTGAAGAACGACCGCTCGCGGTGCGACCGCTCCGGCTCGTACAACGGCACGTCGAACTCCGTCTGCCCGTAGGCGGTGGCGGGCGCCTCGGAGGACCCGTAGACGTGGACGTCCCCCGGCTCTGCCGCCCCGTACGCGGCGTTGCGCGGCGTCCCGTACGTCGGGGTGCTGCCGTCGTCGTCGCCGCGCGCGGCGTGGCGGCCCCGACCGCTGGACGTGGCGCGTCGCGGCGACTCCTCGGACTCGGGCAGGCCGTACTCGTACGCCGGTTCGGCGTCATCGCCGGACCAGGCACGCCACCGCGAGGGGAAGAAGGACCCGAACAGCAGGCCGACGCCGACGAACAGCATGAACCCCTCCTCCTCCAGGCCGGCGAGCGTGACGCGCTGGCCCTTGAGGGGAAAGCGGTTGATGAGGTCGGTGGTCGTCTTCTGGGAGATGAAGAACAGCACGCCGGCCGCGGTGAGGATCAGCCCGCCGAGCAGCGAGCCCAGCGGCGACAGCCGTGAGGACGTGAGCAGGGCGAAGACGATGGCGGCACCGGCCAGCAGGCCTCCGCCGAGCCACTTGTCGGTCGTGTGGCCCTGCATCACGAAGCCGTGCTGCAGGCGGTACGTACCGAAGATCAGAAGCCCGGCGAGAGCGGCCGTGAGGATCAGCCCCAAGAGGAGTCCCCAGGCGTGGCGGGCGCCGTTCGACATGGATGTTCCTCCCAGTGGGCGGCGACACCGGCGGTGGTCGCCGGTTCACCAGCAGGCTAGTGGCCCGACGAGCTGGGAAAAAGAAGCATCTTCCGGACACGGTGATCTGACTTCGCCGGTCAGGTCGATCTCACGGTCGAGGTCACGTGCAGAGGTTCTGCGTGGCCGTCTTCGCGTTCACCTGCTGCTGGGAGCCGCCGGCGGGCGCCTGGGCGGGCGCGTTGACCGTGACCTTCTTCGCCCCGGACCAGGACGACCCGACCACCACCTGCAGCCGGGACCCGAGCCCGGCCACCTCCTTCAGTCGCGCTCCCGGGATCGCCGCCTTGAGCGTCTTCGCCGAGTCCTCCCGGCCCGGCGAGTACTGGATGACGGTCGTCTCGACCCCGTGCCGCGTGCCCAGCACCACGCTCGCCCGGAACCCCGCGTCGCGCAGGTCGCCGGTGGCCTTGGTGGCCAGCCCGAAAGTGCCGACGCCGTTGATGACCCGGACGTCGATGTCGCGAGGGGCCACGGTGAGGCCGCCCGGCTTCGCGGTCGGCGAGGCGCCGGCCGGAGAACTCGGCGAGGCCTTCGGCGCCTCGACGATCGGCTTGTCCCGCTGGATCTGGTCGAAGAGCCGCCCGGCGGCGTTGTCGTCCCACAGCACGGTGGACTGGCGCACCCCGGCGATCGGTGTCAGGTAGTTGCTGTTGGCCAGCGGCACCGTCGTGAAGGCGATGCTGTCCGTGCTCATCCCCTTCATCTGCGTCGCCAGCGACGTCAGCGTGCCCTTCGACAGCTCCTTGTCCGCCCGGATCGTGCTCAGCGCCGCGCTCAGCACGGCCGGGTACTTCGTCGGGTCGGTCAGCGCCTTGTGCGCCACGGCGGACATGAACTGCTGCTGCCGGTTGATCCGGCCCAGGTCGCTGCCGCCGGTCAGGGTGTAGCGGGCGCGCGAGTAAGCGAGCGCGGTCTTGCCGTCCACGGTGGTCTTGCCCGCGGGTAGCTGTAGGCCGCTCTTGGGGTCGTTGATCGGCTGGCTCGTGCAGACGGTGACGCCGCCGAGCGCGTCCACGACCTTGATGAAGCCCAGGAAGTTGATCTCGACGTAGTGGTCGACGTGCACGCCGGTGACCCGCTCGACCGTCTGCACGGCGAGCGTCGGCCCGCCGTACATGTAGGCCCAGTTGAGCTTGCCCTGCCGTTCGCCGACGTCCGTGCCGCGCGCCCCTTCGCTGCCGTTGGACTTGTGCGACGGAATGGTGACGAGAGAGTCGCGCGGCAGACTGACCACGGTTATCTTGTCGTGCTTCGACGAGACGTGCACCAGCATCATCGTGTCGGAGCGTTCGCCGTCGGCCCGGCCCAGGTGCAGGTCGCTGATCTGCTGGGCGGTGAGTCCCTCACGGCGGTCGACGCCGGCCAGCAGGATGTTCATCGAGCCCTCGGGCCCGGAGTCGGGGCGGTTCTTCAGCCCCTCGAAGGCGTTGACGCGCCGCACGCTGCCGAGGACGTAGTCCTGGAACGCCCAGCCGCCGCCGGAGAACAGCAGTACCGCCGTCGACAGCACGCCCGTCGTCACCAGGTAGCGGCGCTGCCGCCGCGCGCCGTCCGGTGCCACGGCCGTCCTGCGGGCGGAGCGCTCGACGCGCACGTGGGAGGACTCGGCGTCGCCGAACGCGACGCCCTCGACCTCCGCGGCGTCGTCGTCACCCGGAGCGCCAGGGCGGGGGCGGAAGTAACGCTCCTGCGGGTCGGACTCCTCGTCGTGTGCCATGACGGCTCGCCTCTCCGGGGGGTGCGAAGTCTTGCCTTCATTGCGGCGTTCCTCGCGTTCGTACAGTACCGTGGCGCCGTCATGAATCCCTCGCCCAACACACAGGTCGCCCGAAACCGCGTTTGGCCGGCCGTGTCAGTGATCATGCCCGTGCTCAATGAGGAGCGGCATCTCGCGGAGGCGGTCAGGTCCATCCTCACCCAGGACTACCCGGGTGAGCTGGAGCTCGTGATCGCTGTCGGGCCCTCCCGCGACCGTACGCAGGAGATCGCCGAGAAGCTCGCGGCCGACGATCCGCGCATCGTCGTCGTCGCGAACCCGACGGGCCGTACCCCCAACGGCCTGAACGCCTGCATCCAGGCGTCGCGGCACGACATCGTCGTCCGGGTCGACGGCCACTCACTGCTGCCGTCCGACTATGTGCTCGCGGCCGTCGAGACGCTCGAGGAGACCGGCGCGGACAACGTCGGCGGCATCATGGCCGCCGAGGGCGTCACGCCGTTCGAGAAGGCCGTCGCCCGCGCGATGACCACCAAGATCGGCATCGGCAACGCGACGTTCCACATCGGCGGCGGGTCGGGCGAGGCGGAGACGGTCTACCTCGGCAGCTTCCGGCGCAGCGCCCTCGACCGGGTCGGCGGGTACGACGAGACGTTCGTCCGCGCGCAGGACTGGGAGATGAACCACCGCATCCGCCAGACCGGCGGCAAGGTCTGGTTCACGCCCCGCATGCGCGTGACGTATCGGCCCCGGCCCAACATCCGGGCGCTGGCCAAGCAGTTCTTCCACACGGGCAAGTGGCGGCGTGTCGTCGGCCGCGAGCACCAGGGCACGCTCAACCTGCGCTACCTCGCGCCGCCGCTGGCCGTCGTCGCGATGGCCGCCGGCGTGGTCGCGGGCGTCTTCGGCTTCTGGCCCGGCTGGATCATCCCCGGCGGGTACGCCGCCCTGATCCTCGCGGGCTCGGTCGCGACCGGGCGGGGCCTGCCGTTCTCGGCGTGGGTGCGGCTGCCGGCGGTGTACGCGACGATGCACGTCGCGTGGGGCCTCGGCTTCCTGCTCAGCCCGCCGAGCCTGGGGCGCTCTCGCGAGCGGTGATCTGTTCGGCGATCAGCAGGTCGACCGGATGCGTGATCTTGATGTTCTGCTCGCTGCCCAAGACGACCTGGATGGGGATCTCGGGCAGGTAGCGGTGCACCACGCCGCAGTCGTCCGTCGGCGGGCGCTCGGTGAACCCCGGGTCGGCCAGCGCGCGCTCGTACGCCGCGCGGATCGTCGCGAGCCGGAACCCCTGCGGCGTCTGGAAACGGCGCAGCCGGTCCCGCGTCGGCATCTCCACGACCCGGTCCTCCTCGACCACGACGACCGTGTCGGACGAGGGCACCGCCACCGCGACGACCTCGTCGCGCTCCAGCGCGGCGACGCAGTCGGCGATGATCCGGGCGTCGACGAACGGGCGGGCCGCGTCGTGGAACAGCACGCGGGCGTCGCCCGGCCGATCCTCCAGCGCGGCCAGGGCCCGCAGCGTCGACTCGGTACGGGTGGCGCCGCCCTCGACGACGTCGGCGACCTTGGTGTACGGCTTGGCGATCACCTCCGCCTCGGCCACGTGCCCGGCGGCCATCACCACGAGGACCTCGTCGATGTCCGGCGCCGAGTCGAACGCCTCGATCGCACGGGCGAGAATGGGGCGGCCGCCCACCGTCGCCAACTGCTTCGGCGCGTTCAGTCCCAGGCGCAGGCCCGTTCCACCGGCGAGGACGACCGCAATGGTGCTCATGTGCCCGCACTTTACTGTCCGCCACGTACACGGTGAGGGCCTACCGCGCGTCGACAGCGGTAACCTATGGGGACCTTTGCCGCGTCACCCGGCTGAACGGATGTTTACGGCGAGGAGGCGGCGCCGTGACGGTCGCGGTATGGTCGGCGCTCGCATCTCACCGCTCTGCCGGAGAGAGACCCCCACCCCAGACCTGAGGACTACAGACATGATCTTCGGAGGGTGCCGATGACGTTGGCAGTGGTTCTCGCGACCGAGGCGGTCGCGTCCGGGTCCACGCCGACGGCCGGCCTCACGCTCCCGGGCGGCGGCCCCGTAGTCGCCCGTGTGCTCGCCCAGCTCCAGTCCCTCGACGTCGCCGACCGCCGTGTGATCGCCCGCCCCGAGTTCGCCGAAACGCTCCGGGAAGAGGGCTGCGAGGTCGTCGAGTCCAAGGGGCTCGCCGACGACCTGCGCGAGATCGCGCGCGTGGCCCGTGCTGCGAAGGAGCCGATGCTCATCCTCCACGGTGACGTCGTCGCCCATCGCGAGGTGATCGCCCGGCTCGTCTTCAACTCCAAGGCTCCGGCCTCCGCCGTCGTCGCCCGTGTCCCCGTGGACGACGACGACCTCACCCGCCCTCTCGTCCGGATCGGCAAGGGCCGCATCAGGTCCGCCGGATCCCCGTACCACCAGGTGACCGACCCGAACGCCGTCTTCCGCGGCGTCCTGCGCGTGTCCCAGGAGGAGACCGCCACCCTCGCGCAGGTGGCCGAGAAGCTCGCCGAGCTGGCCGACAAGCCGGACGGCTTCACGGAGATCAGCCCGATCCGCCACCTGTGGCAGGACCCGGCTGACACCGGGGACGCCGACATCGAGCAGGCCGACGGCGACTACCAGAGCGCCCTGGCCACCACCCCGATCACCGGAGACGACGCGCCGGCACTGCTCGTCGTCGGTCTGGTGCGGTCGGGCGTGAAGGTGACCGGCCGCGGCAACAGCGTCCTGCTCTGCGAGCGGGTCCTCGACCAGACGCAGGCCGACGCGGCGCAGCGCGCCGTCGACGCCGTCGACGAGGACAAGGTCCGGCTCAGCACCGCGGTCAAGAGCAACGACGGCTTCTTCACCACGTACGCGGTCAGCACCTACTCCCGCTACATCGCCCGCTGGTGCGGCAAGCGCGGCTGGACGCCGAACTTCGTCACCGCGATCTCGATGGGGATCTCGGTGGTGGCCGCCTACTTCTTCTCCACCGGCCAGCGGTGGGGGATGGTCCTCGGCGGCGTGTCGCTGTACTTCGCGTTCGTCTTCGACTGTGTCGACGGGCAGCTGGCCCGCTACACCCGCCAGTTCAGCACTCTGGGCGCCTGGCTCGACGCGACGTTCGACCGTGCCAAGGAGTACACCGTGTTCGGCGGGTTGGCCGCGGGCTCGACCGCGGCGGCGGTCGGCAGCTCGGTGCACGGCGGCGACGTGTGGTTCCTCGCGGTGACCGCCATCACCGCGCAGACCTGCCGTCACATGGTCGACTTCGCGTTCGGCGCGTCGAAGCGGCGGACGCCTCCCGAGCCGATCCCGATCGTTCCGCTCGGCAGGGCGGACGACCGCGTGCTGGACGAGCCGGAGCCGACGAAGAGCCGCCCGAAGGGCAGTGGTCTGAGCCACCTCGCGGTGTGGCTGTCCGCACGCTCGGAGAAGGTCCGCGTCTTCCACTGGTTCAAGAAGATGATCGTGCTGCCGATCGGTGAGCGGTTCGCGCTGATCGCACTGACCGCCATGTTCTTCAACGCCCATGTGACGTTCATCGCGCTGCTCTCGTGGGGCGCCGTCGCCGCCTTCTACACGGTCGCCGGCCGTTTCCTCCGTTCCCTCACCCAGCCCAGGGCGGTGGCAGTCCAGAAATGAGCACAGTAGTTCCCGGCATGTCGCCGGCGGGCGACCAGCCCGCCCCCGCTCACGCCCCCGTCCCGGACGCCGAGCTCGCCTACCACGGGAGCCGGCTGGTCGCCTACCGCGACGACGGCCCGATCGCCCACGTGCTCGGCCGGCTCACCAAGGGACAGCTTCCGCCGTTGCTCCCGCTGCTGGTCGCGGGTATCGTCACCGCGATCCTGCTGGTGGCCGGGGTCAACGGCCAGACCAGCCCGGCGGTCTTCGCCCCGGTGCTGGTGCTGCTGCTGGCGGGCCCGGGCTCCACGCATCCGCACAGCGGACGGCTGGACTGGTTCGTGCCGCCGCTGATGCGGGCGATCGAATACGGCTACCTGGCGACGCTGGCCTTCGCCCACGACGTTTCCAAGCCGCTGGTGTACGCCTTCCTGTTCGTGCTGGCCTACCACCACTACGACACCGTCTACCGCACGCGGCAGCGGCTGTGGCCGGCCAAGTGGGTGTTCGTCGCCGGCCTGGGCTGGGAGGGCCGCATGCTCATCGCGGCGGTCGCCACGCTCCTGGGGAAGCTGCCCATCGTTCTGGCGGTCCTCGGCGTCTACTTCCTGCTGCTGTTCGGCATCGAGAGCGTCTACACCTGGGTGCGGACCGGTACGGGCAAGGGCGTCATGGTCAATCTCGAGGAAGAGGAGGAAGCCGGCTCATGATCGGTATGGTTCTGGCCGCGGGAGCGGGGCGTCGGCTCCGTCCGTACACGGACACGCTGCCCAAGGCTCTGGTGCCGGTCGACGGTGAGACGACGATCCTCGACATCGCGCTCGGCAACCTCGCCGAGGTCGAGCTGACCGACGTCGTCATCGTCGTCGGGTACCGCTCGGAGGCGGTCGAGCAGCGCAAGGCCGCGCTGGAGAGCCGGTACGGCGTCTCGATCACGCTGGTGCACAACGACAAGGCCGAGGAGTGGAACAACGCCTACTCCATGTGGCTGGCCCGCGACCACTTCGCCGACGGCGTCCTGATGGTCAACGGCGACACGGTGCACCCGGTGAGCGTCGAGAAGACCCTGCTGGGCAACCGCGGCCCGGACATTCTCCTCGCCGTCGACGACCAGAAGAAGCTCGCCGACGAGGAGATGAAGGTCATCCTCGACGGCGACCGTCACCTGCAGCGCATCACCAAGCTGATGGACCCGTCCGAGGCGGCCGGCGAGTACATCGGCGCCACGCTGCTGGAGCCGGCCGCGGCTCGGCCGCTCGCGGACGCGCTGAAGGCCACCTGGGAGCGCGACCCCGACCTGTACTACGAGGACGGCTACCAGGAGCTGGTGAACCGCGGCGGCAAGATCTCGGTGGCCCCGATCGGCGCGGTCGACTGGGTCGAGGTCGACAACCACGACGACCTGGAGAAGGCCCGCCGGATCGCCAAGGAATACTGATGCCGCTGCTCACGCGGATGCTCCCCGCGCCGCTGTCCATCGACGTGCGGCGCGGGGCCATCGCCCATCTCGGTGAGCTCCTCGCCGACCGGCGAATCGCCACCGAGGGCCGCGTCGCCATCGCGGTGGGCCCGGGGCAGGGCGACCAGATCGCCGAGCACGTACGGCCGAGCCTGCAGGCGTGCGAGGTGTTCCACGTCGACGGCGGCACGGTGGACGCCGCCATGTCGCTCGGCTCGCGGCTGCGCAGCGGCTCGTACGAGGCGGTCGTCGGCATCGGCGGCGGCAGGACCATCGACGCGACCAAGTACGCCGCGACGCTCGCCGGCATGCCGATGGTCTCCGTCGCCACGAACCTCTCCCACGACGGCATCTGCTCGCCGACGGCCTCCCTCGAGCACGAGAAGGGCAAGAACTCCTTCGGCGTCGCGATGCCGCTGGCCATGGTCGTCGACCTGGACTACGTCCGCGCCGCGCCGGACCGTCTCGTACGGGCCGGGATCGGCGACGTGCTGAGCAACTTCTCCGCGGTCGACGACTGGCTGCTGTCCAACCGGGAGCAGGGCGACCCGATCGACCGGCTCGCGCTGACCCTCGCCCGTACGGCCGGCGAGGCGCTCATCTACCAGCCGAAGTCGATCGAGTCGGACGAGTTCCTCACCGTCCTGGCGGAGGGCCTGGTGCTGTCCGGCATGGCGATGTCGTTCGCCGGGTCCTCACGCCCGGCCAGCGGCGGCGACCACGAGATCCTGCACGCCATCGACCACCTCTTCCCCGGCACCGCCAACCACGGCGAGCTGGCCGGGATCGGTGCGGCCTTCTGTTATCACCTCCGCGCGACGCATCTCGGTGAGGGCTCCGAACGCCTCACGGAGATCGTGGCGAGCCTGGATCGTCATGGACTCCCCAAGACTCCGCATGACATCGGTCTGACCGAGGAGCAGTTCGCCGAGGCGGTGGCGTACGCTCCCCAGACACGGCCAGGCCGGTACACCATTCTCGAGCACCTCGGACTCGACGAGGGCGCTGTGCTGAAAGCGGTACGCGAATATGTCGGCACCTTCGCTGGCTGAGGTCCGGGCGGGCGGTCAGCCACCCGGTCTCAAGGATCGACGGAACGAAGAGCACTGGGCGGGGCGGCTGTACATGCGCAGCATCTCGCCCTTCTTCAGCTGGATCTTCATCCGGATCGGGTTCAGCCCGAACCAGCTGACCTACATGATGATCGTCTGCGGCATGCTCGGCGGTGTGGCCGTCGCGGTCGACGGCCGTGGCACCGCGGGCCTGGTGTGGGCGATCGTCGGCGCCGTGCTGATCCAGGCCTACCTGCTGCTGGACTGCTCCGACGGCGAGGTGGCGCGGTTCCGCAACCGCACGTCCATCACCGGTATCTTCCTCGACCGGATCGGGCACTACATGTCGGAGGTCGCGCTGCTCGTCGGCCTCGGCGTCCGAGCCCAGGGCGCGTGGGAGAACGGCGGCTACGTCGAGCTGGGCCTGCTGGCCGCGCTGGGCGCCGCCCTGATCAAGGCCGAGACCGACAACGTCGTCGTCGCCCGGGCCAAGGGGGGCATGCCCGCCGAGCCGGTGAGCGGCGACCGCGCGCTGCGCCCGGAGTCGACCGGCTTGGCGCTGGCGCGCGAGGCCGTCTCGATGCTGAAGCTCCACCGCATCATCGGCGCGGTCGAGCTGTCCCTGCTGATCGTGGCGGCCGCGGTCGTCGACCACCTGACGCACGGCCTGACCGCGACGAGGGTCCTCGCCGTCGCCGTGGCGGTCGTGGCCGTCCTGCAGACCGGGCTGCACTTCGTCAGCATCGTCGCCTCCCGGAGGCTCAAGTGAACAAGGTCGCGTTCCGGAGGCTCAAATGAACGAGACGGACCCCAGCGGGGTCCGAGTCGAGTCGGGGAGGCGCGCGTGAGGCTGTCCGTCGTCGTACTGACCATGGGCAACCGCCCGGCCGAGCTCGAACGCGCCGTCAAGAGCGCCCTGAACCAGAAGTACGTCGACGTCGAGATCGTCCTCGTCGGCAACGGCGCGGACGTCCCCGGCTCCTGGCCGGAGAACGTCAAGGTGCTCCGGCTGCCGGAGAACGTCGGCATCCCGGCCGGCCGCAACCGAGGCGTCGAGGCGTCGACGGGCGAGCTGATCCTCTTCCTCGACGACGACGGCTGGTACGAGTCGGCGGAGCTCGGCGCGCGTCTGCGGGACATGTTCGACGCCGACCCGAAGCTCGGCATCGTCTCCTTCCGGGTGCGCGACCCCGAGGGCGGGCCGGGGGAGCGGCGTCACGTCCCCCGGCTACGTGCCGGTGACCCGCTCCGGTCGTCGGACGTCACGACGTTCCTGGGCGGCGCCTGCGCGATGCGCCGCGCCGTGTTCGACATCGCCGGCGGGCTGCCGGAGGACTTCTTCTACGCCCACGAGGAGACCGACCTCGCCTGGCAGGCCCTGGGCGCCGGATACCGCATCGTGTACGACGCCGAGTCGGTGATGTTCCACCCGGCCGTCGCGCCCACCCGGCACGAGATGTTCTACCGGCTGAACGCCCGCAACCGGGTCTGGCTGGCGCGCCGCAACCTGCCCTGGCCGCTCGTGTTCGTCTACCTGGGCGTCTGGGTGGCGATGACGGTCGTCCGCGAGCGCAACCGGGCCGCGCTCCGCCCCTGGCTCAGCGGCTTCCGCGAGGGCTGGCGCAAACCGGCGGGCCGCCGCCGCCCGATCTCCTGGGGCACCGTCTGGCGCATGACCCGCCTCGGCCGCCCCCCGGTCATCTGACCGCAGACGAGGGCCCGTCTCCGTGCTGTGTCTTCCCGACCAACCGGCCCCGACCGACCCCCCGGCTGTCACCAGAGGGGGATCGTTCCCTTGTGAGGTGACAGCGGGCCGCGGGCGTCGTCGCCCGCGCCGGGCTTCATCCCCGTGCGGGCCCCGTCCCGTCCGGTGAGGATGGCCTGCCAGTCCGGGGCGGTGGTGAGGACGGTGAGGCGCTGGGTGGCGCGGGAGACGGCGACGTAGAGCGTGCGCAGCCCCATCCGCGAGTAGTCCGCGATCTCGCCCGGCTCGACGATCAGGGCCGCGTCGAACTCCAGGCCCTTCGCCTCGAGCGCGTCGAGGACCTGCACGCGCTCCGGGAGACCGGGCAGCGGCGGGGCCGGGTGGCCGACCGGCAGGATGACGCCGACGGTGCCCTCGACCGCGTCGGCGAGGGCGGCCGCCTCGGCACGGACGTTCCCGTCGAGAGCGGGGACGTGACGGATCAGCGGGACGTGGCCCGAGGCGCGCACCGCGCGGGCGGGCCGGGCCTCCGGTACCGCGCGGGCCAGCACCCGCGCTGCCACCTCCGCGATCTCGGTCGAGTTGCGGTAGTTGGTGGTCAGCTCGAAGGTGTGCCGGGGGCGGCGGCCGAGGGCGGCGTCCATCGCCTTGCCCGCGGCGGCGGAGTCCTCCCAGGCGCTCTGCGCCGGGTCCGCGACGATCGTCCAGGTCGCGTGCCGGCCACGCCTGCCGAGCATGCGCCACTGCATCGGCGACAGGTCCTGCGCCTCGTCCACGACGATGTGGGCGTACTCCACCGGGAGGTCCTCATCGTCCTCGTCGTCGCGGCGCATGGCCTGCTCGCGGCGCTCGACGTAGGTGGTGAGCTCCCGCAGCGTCAGGTCGTCGTCCTCGGTCTCGACCCGCTCGCCCGTGAAGACGTTCACGCCGTCGATCACGAACGGATCCTCCGCCTTGCGCTTCTTCGCGCTCCGGGCCGGTCGCGGCCGGGGCCCGAGGATGGTGCCGACCTCGTCGAGCAGCGCGATGTCGAGGTACGACCACGGGCCCCGCCAGGACTCCGCGAGCGATTTGACCTGGCGGTCGGTGAGGGCGCGGCCGGCGGCGCGGCGCAGCCGGTCCTCGTCGGCCAGCGAGCGCAGCACGTCGGCCGGGCGGCGGACCGGCCACCAGGCGCGCAGGAATTCCACGAAGCGCCGCTCGTCGCGGACGCGCTCGGTGAACGCCGCCCGCGTCGTGGGGGCGTCGTCCAGGCCGCCGATCTCCTGGAACCGCTCCCAGAGGGCGGTGAGGAGGAGCTCCGCCGCGCGGGGATAGGCGGTGTTCACCGCGCCGTGCGCGCTGCGGTGGACGTCCCGGCGGACGCGGTCGAGCGCGTCCCGGTCCAGCGCGACGACGACGCCACGGTAGACGGTGCGCAGCTCGTCCGGGCTGCCCGGCGGGGCGTCCTGGACGGCGCGGCGGAGCAGGCGCGTCATCATGGGGGCGCCCTTGAGGCGGGTCATGTCCGGCGCGTCGTGTCCGGCCGCCTCCGCACCCGGGACGAGGTCGCCGAGCGAGCGCAGGGTGGCGCCGCCCTCACCGAGCGACGGCAGCACGCGTTCGATGTAGGCGGTGAACCGAGGGTTCGGGCCGACGATCAGCACGCCGCGCGAGCCGAACCGGCGCCGGTGCCGGAACAGCAGGTACGCGACGCGGTGCAGGGCGACCGCGGTCTTGCCGGTGCCGGGACCGCCCTGGACGATCACGGTGCCGTCGGCGGGGGCGCGGATCACCTCGTCCTGCTCGCGCTGGATCGTGGCGACGATGTCCCGCATCACGCCCTCGCGGCTGCGGGCCAGGGAGGCCAGGAACGCGCCGTCGCCGACGATCGTGAGGTCGGGGCGGGCACCCGGGATCAGCAGGTCGTCCTCCAGATCGACGACCTTGCGGCCCCGGCAGTGCAGCACGCGGCGGCGAACGACGCCCTGGGGGTCCTCCGGGGTCGCGCGATAGAACGCCTCGGCCGCAGGAGCGCGCCAGTCGATCACGAGGGAGTCGTGCTCGCTGGTGCGCACGCCGATCCGCCCGACGTACAGCGTCTCACCGCCGACCAGGTCGAGACGCCCGAAGACGAGGCCCTCCTCGGCGATGTCGAGCGCTTGGCTCCGGACGGCGGCCTGGTGGACCATCGCGTCGCGGTCGACCAGCGAGCCCTTCGTGCCGGCCTGCGCCTGGCGGTACCCCTCCTCGAGCATCCGGCGGGCGGCCGCACGCATCTCCTCGAGGCGGGCGTACGCCTCGTCGACGCGGGCCTGCTCTGCGGCGATCTGCTCGTCCTTGACGGTGGGCACCATGGAGCAATTATCGGTGTGATGCGCCCGAACCCCGTACCCTCGGAGCCCGGGAGGTCGGTCGGGGCTGGTTGGTCGGGAAGACAGAGCAGGTCGGTCGGGGCCGGTTGGTCGGGAGGACACGATTGCCCGGCAGACACACCATGGGGAGGTGGTCACGGTCGAGTCCGTGCGGAGCCGCAGGCAGGTCATCACGAGCGCCCTGACGGCCCTGCTGGCCGTGATCGTCGGTGGGGTGCTGGCCGACCATTTCGTCCTTCAGGCGGAGTGGTGGCAGGTGAACCGCACCGTGACGCAGGCGCCGCAGCCGCCGCTGGGCGACCTCGGGCCGCCGGCGACACCGGTTACCACGAGCTGGCAGCTGAGCACGCCGGTCGGCGACAGCGACCTGCCCGCCTACGACCGGGTGGCGTACTCCATCGTCGACGGCCAGCTCGTCATCGTGTCCGGGCACGGCCTCGACGTCCGGGACGCGCGTACCGGTGAGGAGCGGTGGCACTACTACCGCGCCGAGTGGTCCATGCTCGGCTGGGCGCGCACCGGGCAGGTGCTCGTCGCGTACCTCGAACGGACCGGGCACCGCGGCAACCGCCTCATGGTGGGCCTGGACGCGGTGCACGGCACGCTGCTGTGGCGGCAGCGGGGCGACGTGCCCTCCGTGATCGATCGGACCACGCTGCGCTGGCCGGCCGCCGGCGGTGTGGTGTTCGTCACCGAGGACGGGCGGCACACGCTGTACGGGCGTTCGGCCACGACGGGGCGGCGGCTGTGGACCAAGCGGCTCCCGCACGGCTGCCTGCTGCCCGAGGCGGTGCCGTACGCCTCGGACAGCAGCGAGAGCATCGCGGCGTTCAGCATCGACTGCGGCGCGCGCGACCGGGTCCTGGTCGTCGATCCGCGGAAGGGCGTGACGAGGTTCACCGTCCTCACTCGGAACACCGCGCGCTCGGCGATCGCGGTCGGCGGCGACGTCACGGTCGTCTTCGACGGATCGTCGCTGCAGGCGTTCGACGGGCGGGGGCACCCCTTCCTGCGCCGCGCCGGTCAGGACGTGTGCCACAACATGTGCCCGGTCGCGGTGACCGCGGGCCATCTGCTCGTCGCCTACGAGACCGGGCAGCGGTCGGAGGACGCGACGCCGACCCGCCGCCTGGAGTCGGTGGACATCGCGACGGGCGCGTCGTCCTGGTATCGGGACATGCCCGGGTACACCGCCCTGTCGGTCGCCGGCGGCCTGGTGTACGGGCTGCGGTCGCGGCTCGCCGATCCGCTGCTGCCCGCCGGGGTGGACGTCATCGATCCGGTCAGCGGGAACGGCACCACCGTGCCGATCCCGGTGGTCCTGCGGGCCGGCCTGGACGGCGTCCGGCCCTGGCTCGCCGCAGGCGGAGGGCTGCTGTACGTCGCCGCGCCGGCCGCGCGCCCGCGCCCGTTCGGCGCGGCCCGGCTGGTGGCACTGCGCGGCGGGATGCGTGGCGAGGGACCGCCGGAGCTCGCGGGCGTCCCGCCCCATCGGTGGCCGGACGCCTGCTCCCTGCTGCCCAAGCGCGACCTGCCGCACGGCTACGCTGGCGAGCCGACGCCGGCGACCGTCGACGGCCTGCGGCTCCCCGCGGGCTGCACGTTCCGGCCGCACCACGGCCACGGGCGGGACTCCGACGGGCCGCAGCGGGAGACGGGCGTCCTGTCGGTCACGGTTCAGTGGGTCGCCGCCGATACCCGCACCGCCGAGGCGCTGTTCGGGGCGGCCCGTGACACCCAGAACGGCACGCAGGTACGGGCCGGGGACCAGGCGTACGCGACCGGTACGTCATCCGGAACGGTCGTGATGCGGGTCGGCAGCACGGTCGTGACCGTCAGCTCCGGGCTGCCCGACACGGCGACGCGGCTGGCAGCGGTGGTCGCGGCGCGGCTGCGCAGCGCCGCCTGATACGGCGACGCGGCTGGCGGTGGTGGTCGCCGCGCAGCTGCGCAGCGCCGCCTGACACGCGGCGGGACGGCGCTCTTCGATCTCCGACCGACCGGCAGCCTCAGACCACCCGGGGCGACAACTCGGTCGCCGTGTCGGTGGCGGAGTGGGCCCAGTCCTCGAGCTGGGCGACGAACAGCCGCGCCTGCTCGGGCCAGTGGAAGCGCGCGCGGGCGGCTTCGTGCCCGCGTTTGCCCATCTCCAGCCGCATCGCCGGATCGTCGCGCAGCCGCCGGACCGCCGCGGCCGTCGCCTCGGGATCCTCGAACGGCACGACGAGGCCGCAGTTCGCGTCTCCGACGATGCGGGCGGCGATCGGGTTGGGCGTGCTGATGACCGGGATGCCGCGGGCCATGTACTCGACGACCTTCGTGGGCATCGAGTGCCGGTAGTTGGGCGTGTCGTGCAGCAGGGACAGGCCCGCGAGGGAGCCCTCCGCCATGCGCAGCGCCCGGTCGTTCGGCACGAACCCGTACCAGCGCAGGATCCCCTCGCGCTGCGCGTCGCGCAGCAGCGGCCGTACGTCGGCGTCCGCGCCGCCGATCAGGTCGAGCATGATGCCGTCGGCGTGCACCAGGCGGGCCAGCTTGATCAGCTCGCTCACGCCGCGGGCGAACGACAGCTGCCCGACGTAGATGATCCGGTCGTCACCGGGCGGGGCGGGCGGCGCGTCCGGCACGTGGGTGGTGTTGGGCACCACCGGGTGCGGCTGGCGGAACCGGTCCTGGTACCCCTCCTCGGCCAGCAGCAGCTTCAGCCGCCGTTCGGCGCGGCGCTCCATCCGGCGTACGGCGAACCGCAACGGGATCCGGAGGGGCGCGGGCAGCCAGCCCTTCGCGCCGAGCGCGGCCGCGGTGTCCTCGTGCACGTCCCAGACGGTCCGCGAGCGCAGCCGGTGCGGCACCGCGAGCAGCAGCTCCGGGTCGTGCAGCAGGAGGATGTCGGCCTCCTCCGCGTGCGCGGCGAGGGTGCGGCGGGCCTGGCGCAGGGCGCGCAGCCGGTTCCGGCCGGTCGCCCTGGGCACGTCGAGCGGATCGATGTCCGGCCAAGGCGCCACATTGCACGCCCGAAAGGGCGCCACATAAGTCACGTCGTGGCCGGCGTCCAAAAGCGCGCGGATCTGGCGGTGCAGAATTCGCGCGTCCTCAGGATGGTGCACGACGGTGCACACGAAGATCCGCATGGTAATCACGTCCCCCGGACTCTCGCGTGCACAGACGAATATTCGGTGAACTCCATAAGGCGATCAGGTCACAGGAGCTCGACGCGTTCGGCGGCGGTTTCCTCGACGCGGCGGGTGGTGCCGCGAGTGTCGAACAGCAGCCGCGCGTGCCGGGTGAGGCTCTCGGCGTCGTACTCCTGGTGGTCCGTCACGACGATCACGAGGTCGGCCTCGGCGAGCGCCGTGTACAGCACGCGGGCGCGCGGGATGTCCTCGCCGTCGACCTCCCAGGCCTCGACGTGCGGGTCGTGGAAGCTCAGGTCGGCGCCCAGCTTCCGCAGCCGTCGGGCGACCGGACGCGCCGGCGACTCGCGCTGGTCGGCGATGTCGGGCTTGTACGTCACGCCGAGCAGGAGCACCTTGGCGCCCTTCATCGCCAGGCCCTCGCGGTTGAGCAGGGCCTGCGAGCGCTCGACGACGTAGCGCGGCATCCGGTCGTTGATCTCCTGGGCGAGCTCGACGAACCGGAACGGGTACCCGAGGGACCGGACCTTGTAGGACAGGTAGTTCGGGTCGATCGGGATGCAGTGCCCGCCGACGCCGGGGCCCGGGTAGAACGCCTGGAAACCGAACGGCTTGGTCGAGGCGCAGGCGATCGCGTCCCACAGGTCGATGCCGAGCTCGTGGCAGAACACGGCCATCTCGTTGACCAGCGCGATGTTGACGTGCCGGTAGGTGTTCTCCAGCAGCTTGGCCATCTCGGCCTCGCGCGTGCCCTTGGCCTGCACGACCTGGTCGACGAACTTGCCGTAGAACGCGGCGGCGGCGTTGGCGCAGGCCGGCGTCAGGCCACCGACGATCTTCGGGGTGTTGCGGACGCCGTAGACCGGGTTGCCCGGGTCGATCCGCTCCGGGGAGAAGGCCAGGTGGAAGTCCTCGCCCGCGACCAGGCCCGACTCCTCCAGGATCGGCCGGACGACCTCCTCGGTGGTGCCCGGGTAGGTCGTCGACTCCAGCACCACGAGCGTGCCCGGGTTCAGGTGCCGGGCGACCGTCTGGGAGGCGGACCGGACCGCCGTCAGGTCGGGGCCGCCGTCGTTCGACAGCGGCGTGGGCACGCAGATCACGATGGTGCGCGCACCGTCGAGGATGTCCTCATCCCGCGTCGGCGTGAAGCCGGCGGCGAGCATCTGCTCGGCCTCCTCGGCGCTCACGTCGTCGACGTGCGAAAGGCCGGCCTTGAGCCCGGCGACGACACGCGCGTCGCGATCCAGCCCGCCGACCCGGAGGCCGGCGCGGGCGGCCTCCCGCACGAGCGGGAGGCCGACGTAGCCAAGTCCGATGACCACCAGATCCACCAGGTGGCTCCCTTCACGATGCTGCGGAGGCGATGTCACGGTAGGCGCCGAGACAGCGGGCGGTGACGGCCCGCCAGGTGCGGTTCGCCGCGACCCATTCTCGGGCCGCGTGTCCGATTTCGCCGCGTAGCTTTGGACTGTAAATCAGCTGGTCGAGGCAATTCGCCCAGGCTTCCGCGTCTTCCGGAAGAGTTAACGTGCCGGTCACGCCTGGTTCGATGATTTCGCGAATCGCCTTGACATCACTTGCTATTACTGGGAGTCCCCCTGCCATCGCCTCCAGCGGTTTCAGCGGAGTCACCAACTGGCACACCCGGTCCGCCCTTCGCGGGACCGCGAAAACATCGAGGACTGCGTGATACCGACGTACCTGATCGACCGGCACCCGGCCAGTGAAGATCGCCGGGACCTTGAGCTCGGCGGCGCGGCGCTCGAGCGCCGGCCGCTCGGGGCCGTCGCCGACGAGCAGGAGCGTGAAGTCGCGCCGCAGCGCCGCCGCCTCGATGAGCGTGTCGATGCCCTCGAAGCCGTAGAACGTCGAGGTCAGGCCCACGACGACGTCGTCCTTGGCGATGCCGAGGTCGGCGCGCAGCTTCCCGCCGTCCGGCAGGGGCTGCAGGAAGCCGTCGTCCACGGCGTTGGGCACGACGAGCACGTCGCCGACGCCGCCGCGTCCCTGGATCTCGGCGCGCATCGCCTCGCCGAGCGTCACGACCAGGTCGGCGTCGCGCATCCGGGCGGTCTCGAGCTCCCGGGAGAGCCGGTAGAACTCATCCTCCGTCGACCGCGCCGGGTCGCGCGACAGCCAGGAGTCCTCCAGGAAGCCGCGGACCTCGTAGACCACGGGCAGGCCGTACCTGCGCCGCAGTTCCAGCGCGACGGCCGCGTTGAGGTGGTTGCTGGCCGCGTGCAGCACGGTCGGCCGCAGCTCTTCGACGAGGCGTCCGGCCAGGTCGGCGGCCTTGCGCACTTCCTGTACGGGTCCCGTCGGCGGCAGCCAGGGGAGCAGCCGGTGGTAGGGGATCCCGTCGACCTCGCACGTCGCCCGCGCGTCCCGGATGCCCTGCGTCAGCGGGTACCCGAGCCGGGTCACGACGTGCGGGTCCAGGCCCAGCTCGCGCTGGGCGGACACGATCCGGTGCGTCCGCACGGTGTACCCGGCCTGCGTGCGCGGCAGCGCGTTCGTGACCAGGTGCAACACCGTGTTCCCGCTGGTGCCGGGACGCGCGGCCTGAGGCCGCGCCTCTGCCGCGTCGGCCAGCAGCGCGCGCAGGTCCTCGGTCTCGCGGTCCTGGCGCTGCGGGGCCGGTGCGGCCAGCGCGCGGTACCGCGCGCGAATTCCGGCGGGCGCCACGCGAAGAGCCAGCCGTACGGCCAGCCGGACCGCCCGTCGTGGATCGGCACGGGCGTGCCGCCACGCCAGCACCGTCCAGAAATAGATCATCTTGGCCACCTGCATGGCGGGCGAGGTTAGGGATCGTCCGTGAACGAAAGGGAAACGCAACAGTGATCGCGCATGTCCTCGGTGCCCGGCCGAACTTCGTCAAGGCGGCACCGGTGATCGCCGCGCTGTCCGAGACGGGACGCGA
This sequence comes from Actinoallomurus sp. NPDC050550, assembly GCF_040655075.1. Taxonomy (NCBI): domain Bacteria; kingdom Bacillati; phylum Actinomycetota; class Actinomycetes; order Streptosporangiales; family Thermomonosporaceae; genus Actinoallomurus; species Actinoallomurus sp. NPDC050550. The sequence goes on from NZ_JBFAJC010000043.1 coordinate 22,943, forward strand.
GCAGCGGGTGATCCACACGGGTCAGCACTACGACGAGCGCATGTCGGAGGTGTTCTTCCGGGAGTTGGGCCTGCCCGAGCCCGACGTGAACCTGGAGGTCGGCTCCGGGAGCCACGCCGTACAGACGGCCGCGATCATGGTGGCGCTGGAGAAGGAGTTCACCGAGCGTTCACCCGAGCTCGTCATGGTGTACGGCGACGTGAACTCCACCATCGCCGCCGCGCTCGTCGCCGCCAAGCTCCACATCCCGGTCGCCCACGTGGAGGCGGGACTGCGCAGCTTCGACATGACCATGCCGGAGGAGGTCAACCGCCGGCTCGTCGACCAGCTGTCGAACCTGTGCTTCGTCACCAGCCCGGAGGCCGTCGGCCACCTCGCCGCCGAAGGGGTCGCGGTGGACCGGGTCCACTTCGTGGGCAACCCGATGATCGACACGCTGCTCGCCCACCTGGACAAGTTCGACACCGAGGCCGTGCGGCGGTCGTACGACCTGCCCGAGCGGTACGTCGTCGCGACCCTGCACCGGCCCGCGAACGTCGACGACCCGGCGGTCGCGGCCGGGCTGGTCAAGCGGCTGCACGAGATCGCCGAGCTGGTGGACGTCGTCATGCCGGTGCACCCGCGCGGCCGGAAGGTGCTCACCGAGGCCGGGCTGGACGCCCACCCGCGCGTGCGCCTGCTCGAGCCGCTCGGCTACGTGGAGTTCGTCGCGGCCGTACGCGGCGCGGCGGCCGTCGTCACCGACTCCGGCGGCGTGCAGGAGGAGACGACGATCCTCGGCGTGCCGTGCCTCACCCTCCGGCCCAACACCGAGCGGCCGATCACGATCACGCACGGCACCAACCGGCTCGTCACCGCCGACGACGTGGTCCCGGCGGTCGCCGAGGCCCTGGCCGCGGGGCGCGGCGAGCAGGAGCACCCGCCGCTGTGGGACGGCCACGCCGGACCGCGTATCGCCCGCGTCGTGGAGGGATATCTCGGTGGCTGACCGGCAGGTTGCCCGGCTGAAGGCGGCTCTGGCCGACCGCGAGGCCCGCGTCCAGATCCTTGAGGCGCGGGTCGCGGCCCTGGAGGGCTCGACCTCCCTCAAGGTGGGGCGGGCCGTCACCGACGCCGCCCGCAGCCCCGGCAAGGGCGTCGTCCAGCTGCCGCGCGAGCTGTACCGCATGTGGCGGCACCGGGGCGCGCCGAACGTCGTCACGTCCGTCGACGCGCGCGAACGGCCGATGTTCACCGCGCGCGACGAGGACCGGCTGATCGCCGCGGCGCCCGCGACGGGTCTCGTGGTCGCCGGTGTGCTGGGCCCGGCCGCGACCGAGGCCCTGGAGGAGGTCGCGCACGTCGTGCCGCTGATGCCGCACGACGCCGCCCTGGTCCTCGACACGACCGACGTCGACATGGTGATCGTGGACGCGGCCGCCGGGGAGCCCGGCGGGCCGTGGGCGTACCTGGGCGTCCCGGGCGTGCCCGACCGGGACCGGGCGCTGCTCGCGTTGCTGGGCGTGGCCCGCGACCGGGGCCGTCCCGTCGTGCTGGCCGGTACCGCCCCGGCGATCGCCGGATTCGGCTGGGACGCCACCGTGCCGCCCGGCACGCCGATCGCCGAGGCGCTGCCGGGCCTGTGCACGCGGTTCGGCATCGAAGATCTCTCATGACCCTGCGAGAAGGAGAACGCGTGCGCGCTCTCGTTTACGGCGACGTCGATCTGAACCTCATCGACGGGTCGGCGATCTGGGCCCAGGGGATGGTGCAGGCGCTGCAGGTCGCCGGCGTCGAGGTGACGTTGGTCCTCAAGGCCCCGGTGAAGACCGGACGCCTCGTCGACCCGCTCGAGCGGCTGTCCGGAGTGACCGTGCGGCGCCGGCCCGAGGACGCGACCACCTCGCTGACCGTCGAGGAGGCCGCGGGCCTGCTCACCGAGCTCGACGCCGAGGAGTCGTACGACCTGGTGGTGGTGCGCGGCAAGCGGCTCGCCGTACGCCTGACCGCGACGCCCCTGGCCGGGCGGCTGTGGACGTACCTCACCGACGTGCCGCAGACCGTCGCCGAGCTGGACGGGAAGACGCGCGGCGAGCTGGCGGCGGTCGCCAAGGCGTCGCGGTTCCTGCTCTGCCAGACCGAGGAGCTGCGCTGCCACCTGGAGGGCGTGCTGCACAAGGCGGCGGGCAAGTGCGTGCTGTTCCCGCCGGTCGTCGCGCTGCCCGAGGGCCTCGAGCCGGCCGCGGAAAAGACGCCCCACCGGCCGCTGAAGCTCGTCTACACGGGCAAGTTCGCGCCGCGCTGGAACACCTACGAGATGACCGCGCTGCCGCGCCGCCTGGCCGCCCGCCGGATCGACGCCGAGCTCCACATGATCGGCGACAAGATCCACCACGACAAGAAGGACCCCGGCTTCTCCCGCCGCATGCGCGTGGCCCTGGAGTCGACGCCCGGCCTGACGTGGCACGGCGGCCACCCGCGCGCCGAGGCCATGCGCGTGTCGGCCGGATGCGACATCGGGCTCTCCTGGCGCCACCCGGAGCTCGACGCCAGCCTGGAGCTGTCCACCAAGGTCCTGGAGATGGGCGCGCTCGGCCTGCCGGTGGTCCTCAACCGCACGCCGATGCACGAGAACCTCCTCGGCGCCGACTACCCGCTGTTCGCCGCGACCGAGGACGACGTCGTCGACGTGCTGGCGGAGGTGACCGACCCGGAGGTCTACGCGCTGGCCCGCTGCCGGTGCCTGGACGCCGCGAAGGCGTTCTCACTCGACGCGGCGGCCGGCCGGCTCCGCACGTACCTGGGGCAGGCGTTCCCGCCGCCGCTGCGCGAGGGGTCCGAGCGCCCGACGCGCGTCGTCGTCGCGGGGCACGACCTGAAGTTCTTCACGCGGCTGCTCGACCACTTCGGCTCGATCCCGGACGTCGAGGTGCGCGTCGACCGCTGGCCCGCCCTCGGCACCCACGACCCGAAGGTCAGCGCCGAGCTGGCCGAGTGGGCCGACGTCATGATCTGTGAGTGGTGCGGGCCGAACGCCGTCTGGTACACCGAGTGGCGCAAGAAGCACGGCCGCCCGGACCAGCGGCTCATCGTGCGGCTGCACCGCTTCGAGCTGTACGGCGCGTGGCCGGGTCGGCTGGACATCGATCTGATCGACCAGGTCGTCTGCGTGAGCCCGTCGTACGCGGAGCTGACCCGCAAGATGACCGGCTGGCCGGCCGAGAAGATCATCGTGATCCCCAACTGGGTGGACGTGGCGCAGTTCGACCGGGCCAAGCTCCCGGGCGCGCGGTTCCACCTCGGGATGATCGGCATCGCGCCGTGGCGCAAGCGCCTCGACCTGGCCGTGGACGCCCTGGAGGAGCTGCGGCGGGAGGACCCGCGGTTCACGCTGTTCGTCAAGTCGAAGCTGCCCTGGGATCTGCCCTGGATCTGGAACCGCAGCGAGGAGCGCGAGGCGTACGAGGGGCTGTTCCGGCGGATCCGGCGCTCGCCGCTGCTGGCGCGTTCGGTCGTCTTCGACCCGTCCGGGCCGGACGTCGCCGCGTGGCTGCGCCGCATCGGCTTCGTGCTGTCCACCAGCGACGACGAGAGCTTCCACCTGGCGCCCGCCGAGGGCATGGCGTCCGGGGCCGTCCCCGCGCTGCTCGGCTGGCCGGGCGCGGACACGATCTACGACCGGCGCTGGATCCACGAGTCGCCGTCCGCGATGGCCCGGGGCATCGCCGCGATCGTCGCGGAGGGGCGCTGGAACGACGAGAGGGCGCGGGGCCACGCGGAGCTCGCGCGGTCCTACGCCCTCGATCTCGTCGCCGAGCGGTGGGTGGAGCTGCTCAGGCCTTCTGCGGACGCCGTAGCGGCACGAACGCCCACGACATATCCGGCTCAAGCGCCCAGTGCATGACCTTGCGGACCGGCGGGGTGCAGAGCAGCGTCGCCAGCACCGCGCCGGCCGCCGCGGTCCCCAGTACGCCCGGGATGGTGTGCAGGAACGCCGCGTCGTACCAGCCCATGTACTCCATCCCCTTCGTGAAGAAGCCGTGGAGCAGGTAGGCGTACAGCGTCGCGCCGCCCAGGCCGGTGAACCACGTCTCGCGGGTCGGCACAAGTGACAGGAACGCCGCCACCAGGACGGTCGCCGCGGTCATGAGCCCGAGCCGCATGGCCGAGCCGGTGAGGTTGTCGACGTGCATGACGGCGTTGCCGCTGCGCCAGTACACCCACTCGGTGGTCATGCGCCGGTCCGCGACGAAGAGGACGAACGCGAAGCCGACGACGAGCGTCAGCGCGCCGAGCACCCGCGCCTTCCGCTGCTTCAGCAGCTCGAAGTGCTCCGGCTTGAGCATCAGACCCAGGACGTAGAACGGCACCAGGCCGAACACGCGGTTCATCTCCAGGTCGTCCGGCAGGTCGCTCATGCCCGCGAGCACGGAGACGCCCACGGCGACCGCGACCGGCCACCGGATCTGCTGCCAGACCGGCGTGGACAGACGCCACAGGAACAGCGCCATCAGGAACCAGGTCAGGTAGTACGGGTCGAGCAGGCTGATCTCGAAGCTCGAGTTGCCGACCGCCCAGTGGTACGTGGAGTACGCCGTCTCGAAGACGACGTAAGGCACGCCCAGGTTGGTGATCAGCTTGCGGGCCTTGCCTCCGGAGAACGTGAAGTTCCGGGAGAAGTAGCCGGTGATCACGATGAACACCGGCATGTGGAACGTGTAGACGAACAGGTAGAGCGCGTGCGCGACGCGAACGTCGCGCAGGTCCACGATCGAGTGGCCGGCGACGACCAGCACGATCGCGAGGAACTTCGCGTTGTCGAAGAACGGATCCCGCCGGCGGCGCGGCGGAGGCGGGGTCTCGTCGCGTACGACCGGCAGATCAGGGGTCGTTACGGGGCCCTGCGGGCCTTCGGCGGAGTGCGTGATGGGTGTGGTCATCGATTCCAGAGATGTGGGGCTGGCCGTCCGGGTCGAGAATCGACCATACAGACAGTCAGCGGCACATGCAGGGCGACGCCCGAACTCTCAGCGGGCTCTCAGCTACAGCGCGTCTACGACTTGTCCGCGCAGGGGTCCGCCGCGGCGTTCACCGCGCCGGCCGAGGTCGAGGCGGGAATGTTCGACGACCCCGCGCTCTTCAGGCCCTGCCAGTCGGGTCCCAGGACGAGGTCCACGGTCCCGGCCGGGGTGTCCTGCCCGGCTACGGGCTTGGCGCCCGGGACCACCTGGGCGAGCGCGGCGGCCTGCTGGTCGGCGCCGGCGCCGTAGAGCAACTCCGTCTGGCTCGGCTTCGTGCCGGTGAAAGTGCCGACCTTCCCGACCTGGTACCCGCGCTGGGTGAGCTGGTCGCCGGCCCGCCCGGCCAGACCGGGAGTCGTCGTGGCGTTGAGCACCCGGACCTTCACCTGCGACGGCTGGAGCTTTACCTTCTTGACCGGCGTCTCGGCCTGCACCTTGTTGTCGTTGCGGATCGCGGAGAACAGGTTGTTCGCGTCCGGCTGCTTCCAGGCGAGGCGGTTCGGGTCGGGGGGGTAGAGCCCCCACGGCACGGTGATGAACTGCACCTTGCCGGCCGACATGCCCTGCACGCTGCCGGCGACCTTCTTCATCTCGTCGACCGTGAAGTCCTTGTCGGTGGTGACGGACTTCGTCATGGCGTCGAGGAAGCTCAGCAGCTTCGACGGGTTGGTCAGCGTGCCGTTGCTCGTGGCCTTCTTCACGACGGCGCCGAGGAACTTCTGCTGGCGCTTGATGCGGCCGGTGTCCGATCCGTCACCGAGGCCGTGCCGCATGCGGACGTACGCCAGGGCCTGCTCGCCCTTGACGATGTGCCGCCCGGCGCCCAGGTACAGCTTGCTCGACTTGTCGGCGACGCGCTTGGGCAGGCAGATCTGCACGCCGTCGAGCGCGTCGACGACCCGCTTGAACCCCGAGAAGTCGACCTTGACAAAATGATCGATGCGGATGCCGGTCAGCGTCTCGATCGTGTGCCACGTGCAGCCGGCGCCGCCGTTGTTGAACGACTCGTTGATCATTCCCAGGTGCGCCGGGATCGTGTGACCGCTGGTCGACTTGCACTGCGGCAGTTGCACCATCGAGTCACGCGGGAAGCTGATGCCGAGGGCCTTTCCGCCGCCCGGCGACAGATGCAGCAGGATCATCGTGTCGGAGCGTTCGCCGACGTCCCGGCCGTACTTGGCGTTCGCGCCGTTCCGCTGGTCCGAGCCGATGAGCAGCACGTTGAGGGACTTGTTCAGCTTCGGCGGCCGCTTGCCGCCCAGCTGGGCGGCGACGTCCTCGTGCTTGATGTTGCCCTCGAGTTTCCGGTACGCCGCGTAGGCCGCGAGACTCGTGCCGACGAGGACGACCGCCATCGCGATCGACGCCCAGCCGATGACGCGCCACCACATCCCCCGCTTCGGCGGGGTACCGGACGTGTAGTCCTGGTCGAGGTACTCGTAGCTGATCATCGGCCTCATAGGCTAGGGGTAGGGCGCGGAACGGTCGATCCGGTCAGATCACGGAAGTCACATGTTCTACGGCGATTCGGCGTTCCAAGCTTGATCTGTCGAGGTTTTGGCAGATTATTACTGATCCGTCGGAGGTCAAGGGGCCGAGCAAACCTCTAAGGATTCCTTGAGGTGTGTCGAAGCCCACAGTAGTGAGCACCCGAGCACTCTCCGGCGTGCCCAACGCCCGGGCCTCGGCCACGAGTTCCGGCCCGGTCAGGGTCCGGTCGGCGAACTCCACCGCCGGCGCGTCCGGGTCGAGGACGCCCCCTGAGAAGCGGTCGCCGTACGCCCGGACCTCTACGGCGTAGTCGGTGACGCCCGGCGGGCAGTCCGCCAGCGGCGCGCCGAGCGCATGCAGCGACAAACCGACCACGTCAGCGGTCGTGTCGGCCGCTTCGGCCAGCCGAGAGGGCCCCGCCGCTACGATGTCGGCGTCGCCCGGGATGGCGCCGTCGCCGACCGGCACCACCGTCAGCCCGGCCGACCAGCACGCGAACAGCCAGACGGCGGTCTGCCAATGCCCCGGAAGGGCGAGGGCCACTCGTCCGGACGGTACCGCAGCGAGCCCGTCGACCAGCAGGTTCGCGGTCTTGGCCACCCAGTTGTCGAACGTCTTGACAGACAATTCGACACGCTCACCGGTGGCGTCGTCGTAGAAGGTGACGAGCGGACGGGACGGATCGGCGGCCAGCGCCCCGCGCAGGAGCTCAACGGGATGTGACATGAAAGTGAAGATTACGGCCACCCGGGCTCCCGGCTCGCGCGACCGTTACTCTCCGGACTCGATGGACGACATCGACGGGGGGCCCGGGGCATCCCGGGCGGACCTCCTTCTCGCACGCCTCACCGTCGCCCCGGTCCTCCTCCTGGTCTCCTGGCTGGTGGTCGGGCTGCCGCTGCTGATGGCAGGGGTGTTCCGGCCGTGGACCGCGATCCCGCTGTTCGCCGTGGTCGCGGGGGCCGCGCTGACCTTCGGCCTGCGGGCGGTCCGGCCGGCCGGCCGGACCCCGGGCCGGTTCTCCTGGTGGCCATTGGTGGGCGTCCTCGTGGTCGCGGTGGCGTTCGGCGCACTGCAGCTCGTGATGTGCTCGCAGCAGATCGTCGTCCGCCGGGACCCGGCGTCGTACTTCAACTTCGCGACCTGGCTGGAGGGCCACGGATCCCTGCCGATCCCGCAGATGCGCTGGGCGTTCGGCGGCGGGGACGGCGCGCTGACGTACGGCAGCCCGGCGTTCTACCAGCGCGGCGGCGTCCTCGTGCCGCAGTTCATGGCCGGGATGCCGCTGATCGTGACGCCGGGCGGCTGGCTCGGCGGCCCGTACGCGACGCTGGCGATGATGCCGCTGATCGGCGCGCTGGCCCTCATCTCGTTCGCGGGCGTGGCGGCCCGCCTCATCGGCCCCCGGTGGGCGCCCGTCGCCGCGCTGGCGCTCGGGCTCACCTGGCCGATGATGATGGTCTCCCGGTCGATCTACAGCGAGACCGGCGCCCTCATCTTGATGTTCGGCGGCCTGGCCCTCACGCTCGACGCCCTCCGGTCGGGCCGCCGCCTGCCGGCGCTGATCGGCGGGCTGGCGCTCGGCCTGGTGATCCTCGTGCGCATCGACGGCATCCGCGACGTACTGCCGGTGCTCGCCTTCGCGGGGCTGCTGCTGGCGCTGCGGCGGCGCGCCGGCCTGCCGCTGCTGGCGGGGCTGACGGTCGGCGTCGGCGCGGGCCTCCTCGAGGCCGTCGTCTTGTCCCGGCCGTACCTGCACTACCTCGGCGCGTCGCTGCGCCCGCTCGTGTACATCGCGGCGGCGGTGGTCGTCGCCACCGCTCTCGCCAGCCTGGCGATCCGCCGCTGGGGGCTGCCGGACCTCACCCGCTTCCGGCTGCCGGACCTGGCCGTCCCCGCGACCTTCGCGGCGCTGGCCTTCTTCGCCGCCCGCCCGATGTTCCAGATCGTCCGGCGGGTGCCGAACAACACCGACGACCGGGTCAACGCGTCCTTCATCGCCGCGCTGCAGCGGACCGAGCACCTTCAGCTCGATCCGAACCGGCAGTACAACGAGCTGAGCCTGCACTGGGTGGCGTGGTACATCGGCGTTCCCGCCGTCCTGCTGGCCGCAGTGGGCCTCGCCCTGGTCCTGCGCGGCCTCCTGCGCCGGCGCCGTACCGACTGGCTGCTGCCGTACGCCCTCATCGTCTGGACCACCCTGGCGACCCTCTGGCGGCCGGGCATCACCCCGGACCAGCCGTGGGCGAGCCGCCGCCTGATCGGGATGGTCATCCCGGGCCTGCTGCTGTTCGCGCTGTGGGCCGTCGCCTGGACGGCGCGCCGCGTGCGGAGGCTCCGCCCCGGGCGTCTGCTCTGGGCCGGGAGGTCGGTCGGGGTCGGTTGGTTGGGGGTGGCTCTCGCTACGGTGGGTGCGCTCCTCATCATGGTGCCGACGGCGATCGCCTCGGCGCCGATGACGTTCACGCGGACCGAGGAGCGCGAGGTCTCCCAGGCCCGCGCGATGTGCGACGCCATCGGCCCGAACGCCTCCGTCCTCATCATCGAACGCGTCACCGGCGACCGGTTCACCCAGCTGATCCGTGGGATGTGTCACACGCCCGCCGCGCGCGTGCGCGTCCTCCCCGGCTTCAAGACCGCGCCGAACGAGGACGTGATGCGGGTCGTCCGGAAGGTCGTCGCGGCGGGCCGCCGACCGGTTCTGCTCGGCGCCGACGGGTCCGACGTGTCGCCGTACGGGCCGGCCCGCCGGGTCTTCCACATCCACACCCGTCGCGACGCGAGCACGCTGGTGACGGCTCCGCAGGGTACGTGGTCGCTCACGATCAACGCCTGGATGAGCGATCCCATGTACAGAGGGTGAACAGTGCGTACGCTAAGAACCGTGGATCGGACTGGGCGACTATCCTCGCCGGGCGTGACTAACACGCCCCATGTGACGATCGTCCTGCCGTGCTACAACGAGCAGGACCACGTCATCGACGAGGTCGAGCGCATCTGCAAGGCGATGGACGCCAGCGGACACACGTACGAGCTGCTGGCCGTCGACGACTGCTCGACCGACCAGACACTGGCCCGCCTCGAGGAGGCCGCGCCGCACTACCCCAACATGCAGGTGGTGCCGTTCCACCGCAACGGCGGGTCGGGCACCGTGCGGCGGATCGGCTCCCAGCAGGCCCGGGGCGACATCGTCGTGTGGACCGACGCCGACATGACCTACCCGAATGAGCGGATCCCGGAGCTGGTCGACGTCCTCGACCAGGACCCGACGGTGGATCAGGTCGTCGGCGCCCGCACCACCGAGGAGGGCACCCACAAGTTCCTGCGGGTGCCGGCCAAGTGGTTCATCCGCAAGACGGCCGAGGTGCTCGCCGGGCAGAAGATCCCCGACTTGAACTCCGGTCTGCGGGCGTTCCGCAAGGACGTCGCCGAGCCGTACCTCAAGTTGTTGCCGCCCGGGTTCTCCTGCGTCACGACGATCACGCTGGCGTTCCTGTCGAACCAGCACGACGTCCGCTACGTGCCGATCGACTATTCCAAGCGGGCCGGCAGCTCGAAGTTCCACTTCGTGCATGACGCCTACCGCTACATCCTGCAGGTGCTGCGGATGGTGATGTACTTCAACCCGCTGAAGGTTCTGATGCCGCTCGCGCTGTGGCTGCTGGGGCTGGGCGTGGCCAAGGGCGTCCTGGACATGGTCCTGCACCCGCTGCGGTTCGCGATCAACACTGTGCTGATCTTCGTGACCGGGTTGATCATCGCGTCGATGGCGTTGCTGGCGGACCTGATCGTGCGATCGCGGGGAGACACGTGAGCCGGAGCGACGTGACGGGGAGGCGGGGCCGACCGTGAAGATCGCGATCATCGGTCCCGCGTTCCCGTACAAGGGCGGCGGCGCGCACCACACCACCGAACTGGCGCACCGGCTGGCCGCCGCCGGGCACGACGTCACGCTGGAGTCGTGGAAGGCGCAGTACCCCTCCTTCCTCTACCCCGGCGAGCAGACGATCGCGACGCCCGAGGGCGAGCCGTTCCCCGGCACCCGGCACGCGCTGGCCTGGTATCGCCCGGACGGCTGGCTGCGCATCGGCCGCCGGCTGCGCTCCCAGGACATCGTGATCCTCGTCGTGCTCTCGCCCGTGCAGGTCCCGGCCTATCTCGGCATGCTGATGGGCCTCGGCTCCCGCGACGGCAAGGGCCCGCAGGTGATCGCGTTGTGTCACAACGTCCTGCCGCACGAGCGCAAGCCGTACGACGTGCCGCTCATGCGGCGGCTGCTGACGCGCGCCGACGGCGCGCTGGTGCATTCGGCGCAGCAGGCCCAGCTCGCCCGTGACCTGGCACCCGGCACCACGGTACGCACGGCGGTGCTGCCCGCGCACCTGCCGACGCCCCCGCATGGGACGCCCATCGTCACGGGCGCGCCGGAGGGCCCGTGGAACCGCCTGCTGTTCTTCGGCATGGTCCGGCCGTACAAGGGCCTGGACCTGCTGCTGCGCGCGCTCGCACGGGTGGACGACGTCGCGCTGACCGTCGCCGGGGAGTTCTGGGGCGGTGCCGACGAGACCCGCGCGCTGATCTCCTCGCTCGGGCTGGGGGAGCGGGTGGAGCTGCGACCCGGCTACGTCCCGGCCGCCGAGGTGCCGGAGCTGTTCGCCCGGGCGGACGCCCTGGTCCTGCCCTACCGCACCGCGACGGCCTCCCAGAACGTCTTCATGGCCTACGAGCACGACGTCCCGGTCATCGCGACGCGCGCCGGCACCCTCGCCGATCATGTTCGCGAGGGCGTCGACGGCGTGCTGTGCGAGCCCGACGACGTCGACTCGCTCACCGACGCGCTGCGCCGGTTCTACACGCCGGGCGAGCCGGCGCGGCTGCGGGCGGGCGTGCGGCCCGTCGACTCCGAGCCGCACTGGGCCGCCTATCTGGAGCAGCTCCTCACGGCCGGGCCACTCGTCGGGAGCGGCGCCGGCGGCGAGGAGCGGTCGGCGTAGTCAGGCCCCGATGTGCGGGGTGATCGCCTTGAGGAGGGCGCGCTTCGGCTTGGCGCCGGTGATCTGCTCGACGACCTCGCCGTCCTTGAACAGCAGGAGGGTCGGCAGCCCCATGACGTTGTACTTGCCCGGGGTCGCCTGGTTGTTGTCGTAGTCGAGCTTGGCGATCTTCAGCTTGCCCGCGTACTCGGAGGCGATCTCGTCGAGGACCGGCGCGATCATGCGGCACGGGCCGCACCACGTCGCCCAGAAGTCGACCAGGACGGGCGTGTCGCTCTTCAGGACATCCTGGTCGAACGTCGCGTCGGTCACGGTGATGGGCTCGGCCACGGGAGCCATTGTCTCTCCTTCCGGTACGCCGCACGTGCGGCGTCGGTCAACACCGAACACAAGGCCGGTGGACCTGGCGATATTCCAGCGGGGAGAGGCTAGTCGACCGCGCCCGCCCAGGGGGTGATCCGGCCGGGCGGGTCGGGGGTCAGTCGACCGGGCCGGCGACCGGCTCGGCGTCGTCCTCGACGAGGACGGGGTGGCGGGTGCCGAGGAGTACGGCGGCGCCCGCCCACGCCAGGTCGGCGACCGTGAGGACGACGCGGGAGGCGAGCGCGACGACCAGGGGCGCGCCGGCCGCCGGCAGGACGGGCCCGAGCGTCACGGTCAGCGCGGCCTCCCGCACGCCCACGCCGCCGGGCGCGATGACGATGATGAACCCGGCGGTGAACGCCAGGGCGTACGCCCCCGTGGCGAGGAAGAGGCCGTGGCCGCCGGCCGCCCGCACCAGCAGCCAGGTGTGCGCGCCGAACAGCAGCCAGCCCAGTGCCGTCCACGCGACCGAGACGGCCATCGTGCCGAGCCCGGCGGTGCGGGCGAGGGGCTGTCGGCGGGCCAGCCGGAGGGCGCGGTTCAGCGCGAAGGCCAAGACGCGCGGATGCAGCATGGCCAGGAAGATCGGCGCGAGGACGAGCAGCCACCAGTAGCGGCGCGTCGCGTCCGGCGAGGTGAACGGCAGCGTCACGGTGGCGACCGCGCACCCCGTGGCGATCGTCGTGGCCATGGACAGCACACCGGCGCTCGCGCCGCGCTCGCGCGGCACGTGGTGCTCCTTGGCGAGCTCCATCTGGGCGACCAGCGCCCACACCGACCCGGGGATGTACTTGCCGAGCTGCGACACGAAGTAGACGCGGACCGCCGCCCGCAGCGGCAGCGGCGAGCCCAGGCCGCTCAGCAGGCGGCGCCAGGCGAGCATCCACGCGCCGAGCCCGAGCACCCCCGCCAGCAGCGCGGCGCCGACGTACGGCCAGGACAGTTCGGTGACCGCGCGACGGGTGTCGTCCCAGCGGGAGAACAGCCCGTAACCACAGAAACCCAGCGCGACGACGACCAGGGCGACGCGCGCGAGGCGGCTCGCTCGCAGGCGGGAGATCACCTCGCCAGACTAGTCGGTACGTACTGGTGAACACTCGGTGATCAGCGGGTACGCACTCCGGGAGGGGCCGTACAGTGAGGCCGATGAAACTCAATGACGCGAAGGCCTTCGTCGGCCATCAGGTGCACGTGTGCCGCTTCCGCGAGGCCGGGACCCTGCTGCGGTGGATGGGCGACGACCTGCGCGGCAAGCGGGTCCTCGACGTGGCCGGCGGCGACGGCTACTGGGCCGGGCAGGCCCGCAAGCGCGGCGCGCACGCGGTCTCGATCGACCTGGCGCGCGGCAAGATGCTGTACGGGCAGACCCTGAAGCACCCGCCGGCGCTGATCGAGTGCGACGCGCTGCGGCTGCCTTTCGTCGACGGCAGCTTCGACGCCCTGCTGTCGGTGTGCGCGATCGAGCACTTCGACGACGGCGGCAAGTCGCTGGACGAGATGTCGCGGATCCTCAAGCCCGGCGGCGAGCTGTTCATGTCCGCCGACGTGCTGAGCCGCTCGCGCGAGTGGCCGAAGCTGCGCGAGGCGCACTGCGCGAAGTACCACGTCCAGCACACCTACACGCATGAGAGTCTCGGGGAGCTGCTGGGCGACCGCGGCATGGAGCTCGTCGAGTACTCCTACCAGTTCCGCAGCCGCGCGACCGAGCGTCTCTACCTGTCCCTGTCGGCGTACGGCGGCCGGATGGGATTCAACGCCGCAGCGCCGCTCACGCCGCTGGTCGCGCTCGCCGACAAGCGGAGCCCCAACGACCGCGGCAGCATCGTTCTGATCAAGGCGCGCAAGAAGGGTTGAGATCCCCCTGTCGACGATCGATCGGCGTAGGCTTCCGATCGGGGAGTGATCCCGACCGCATCGGCACCTAACGGAGGGGGCGACACCGTGGTGCCTCGTGTGCTTGTCGACGCGACCGCCGTGGCCGCCGACCGTGGCGCGCTCGGACGCTACGTCGACGGGCTGGTCGGCGCGCTGCACAGCGCGGACGCCGATCTGGCCGTCGTCTGTCAGCGGTCGGATGAAGAGCGGTACGGAAAGCTGGCACCGAAGGCGCGGGTCGTCGCCGGCCCGACCGCCATCGCGCACCGCCAGGCGCGCCTGTCCTGGGAGCAGACGAGCCTGCCGTTCATCGCGCAGCAGGTCGGCGCGCAGGTCATCCACGAGCCGTACTACTCGATCCCGCTGCGCCCGGGCGTGCCGATCGTCGTGACCGTGCACGACATGGCCTACTTCACCGACCCCGAGGCGCACAATCCGCTGAAGACGACGTTCATCAAGTCGGCGACGCGCACCGCGGTGCGGCGCGCGACCCGGGTGATCGTTCCGTCGAAGGCGACCCGTGACGAGATCGTCCGGCTGCTGGGCGCCGACCCGACCCGGATCGACGTCGCCTACCACGGCGTCGACCACACGATCTTCCATCCGCCCACCGAGGAGGAGCGGCGGCGCCTGTCCGACCGGCTCGGCCTGCACGGGTACCCCTACATCGCGTTCCTCGGCGCGCTCGAGCCGCGCAAGAACGCCCCCAATCTCATCCGCGGCTGGGTGGAGGCCGTGGCGGACCTCGAGCGCCCGCCGGCGCTGGTCCTGGCGGGCAGCGGGGGATGGGACGACGAGCTGGACGCCGCGCTCGCCGACGTGCCGTCCCGCCTGCGGCTGATCCGGCCGGGCTACCTGCCGTGGCCGTCGCTGCCGGGCTTCTTCGGCGGGGCGTTGACCGCGGCCCTGCCGAGCCGGGGCGAGGGATTCGGCCTGCCGGTCCTGGAGGCGATGGCCTGCGGCGCGACCGTGCTGACGACCCACCGCGCCTCGCTGCCGGAGGTGGGTGGCGACGCGGTCGCCTACACCGAGCCCGATGCCGACGGCATCGCTGCGGCGCTGCGCGCGCTGATCGACGACCCGGAGGGGCGGGGGCGACTCGCCGAGGCGGCGCACGCCCGTTCCCGGGATTTCACCTGGGCGGCGTCCGCGGAGGCCCACATGGCGGCCTACCAGCGCGCCGTCGAACAGTAGGGTGACTGGCCAGGACCGATGAGGGAGGGGCACCCTGGAAGCGATTCTGCTGGTCGGGGGTAAGGGCACGCGGCTGCGGCCGCTGACGATTTCGACGCCGAAGCCGCTGCTGCCGACGGCAGGGGTGCCGCTGCTGGAGCATCAACTGCGCAAGGCGAGCGCCGCGGGCATCCGCCGGATCGTGTTCGCCACGTCGTATCGCGCCGCGATGTTCACCGAGGCGTTCGGCGACGGGTCGCGGTTCGGCCTGGAGCTGGTCTACGTGACCGAGGACGAGCCGCTGGGCACGGCCGGCGCGATCCGCAACGCCGCGTCGAAGCTGACCTGCGACGCCGACAGCCCGGTCGTCGTGCTCAACGGCGACATCCTGTCCGGCCACGACCTGGTGTCCCAGGTCGCGATGCACGAGAAGTCCGACGCGGCCGTCACGATGCACCTCACTCTGGTCGACGACGCCCGGCGGTACGGCGCGGTGCCGACGACCTCCGAGGGCAAGGTCATCGCGTTCGTGGAGAAGTCCCCGAAGCCGCCGACCAACCAGGTGAACGCCGGCTGCTACGTCTTCCGCCGCTCGGCGATCGACGCGATCCCCACCGGCCGCGTGGTGTCGGTGGAATACGAGACATTCCCGCAGTTGCTCGCCTCCGGCGAGACGATCATGGGGTACGTCGAGGGTGCGTACTGGCTCGACGTCGGCACGCCGGCGACCTTCGTGCAGGGCTCGTGCGACCTGGTGCTCGGCCGGATGGAGTCGCCGGCCGTGCACTCGGGCGGGGGCGTGCTGTTCCTCAACGGCTCGTCGGTCGCCCCGGAGGCGGCCGTCTCCGGTGGCACGACCGTCGGCGCCGGAGCCGTGGTCGAGTCGGGCGCGACGGTGGAGTCGAGCGTGCTGTTCGACGGGGCCGTCGTGGAGCGCGGGGCGCGGGTGTCGCGCTCGGTGCTGGGCCGGGGCGCGCGGATCTGCGCGGGCGCGGTCGTGGAGGACGCCGTGATCGGCGACGGCGCGATGGTCGGCTCGGGCAACGAACTGCGCGACGGGCTGCGCCTGTGGCCGGGCGTGCAGCTTCCGGAGACGGCCGTGCGGTTCTCCGCCGACGTCTGAGCGGACACGTTTTGCTCGCTCAGGAGGCCCGTACCCGGACATGGCGGCCGCCGTGGCCGGTCGACGTGGGGCTGACTCTGTCGCCGCACCGCCGGGGCACCGGCGACCCGGCGTTCGCGATCACCCCTGACGGGGCGGTCTGGCGGGCGTCGACGACCCCGGACGGCCCGGGCACGCTGCGGCTGCTGGCGCGCGGTGCCGAGATCGACGCCGAGGCGTGGGGGCCGGGGGCGTCCTGGCTGCTGGACGGCGTGCCGGAGCTGCTCGGCGCGGGCGACGACCCGTCGTCGTTCCGCCCGGAGCACGAGATCCTGCGCCAGGCGGCCATCCGGCTGCGGCACTTTCGCATCGGCCGGACCCGCAACGTCTTCGAGGCCCTGGTCCCGGCCGTCCTGGAGCAGAAGGTCGTGGGCAAGGAGGCCTGGCGGGCCTGGCGCTACCTCGTGCGTGAGTTCGGTGAGCCCGCGCCCGGCCCGCTGGACCTGCGGGTGCCGCCGCCGCCCCGGACCTGGGTGATGATCCCGTCCTGGGAGTGGCACAAGTCGGGTATCGAGGCGGTCCGGGCCCGAACGATCATCGGCGCCGCGCGGGTGGCGAGCCGCCTGGAGGGCGACGACACCGAAGAGGTCGATCGGCGGCTCCGCTCGCTGCGCGGCATCGGCGTGTGGACCTCGGCGGAGACACGGCAACGGGCCCTCGGCGACGCCGACGCCGTCTCGGTCGGCGACTACCACATTCCCGGCATCGTGGGCTGGGCGCTGACCGGCCGGAAGGTCGACGACGCGGGCATGCTCGAGCTCCTCGCCCCGTACGCCGGGCACCGATACCGGGTGACCCGCATGCTGGAACTGTCCGGGGCGGCCCCGCCACGTCGGGGGCCGCGGATGCCGGTCCGCGACTACCGCCGCTTCTGACGTCCGGGGGGTGATGGGAATAACGGGGAGGAACCGGGCGTACGTTACCAACATGAGTGATCCCGCCGCTCCGGCGCCGTCGCCCACCGCCCTCCGTCGTGCGCTCGCCCGGGCGCGCGACGGCAAATCGCTCGACGCCTCCGAGGCCGAGGTGCTGCTGCACGCGCGCGGCGACGACCTGGAGACGCTCCTGTCGTACGCCGCGCGGATCCGCGACGCGGGGCTGGAGGCCGCCGGCCGGCCCGGTGTGATCACCTACAGCCGCAAGGTGTTCATTCCGCTGACCCGCCTGTGCCGCGACCGGTGCGGCTACTGCACGTTCGCCACCGTGCCCGGCCGCCTCGAGGCGCCGTACCTCAGCCCCGACCAGGTCCTGGAGATCGCCCGCCAGGGCGCCGAGCTGGGCTGCAAGGAGGCACTGTTCACCCTCGGCGACCGGCCGGAGGACCGCTGGAAGCAGGCGGGCGAGTGGCTGCACGCGCACGGCTACGACGACACGCTCTCGTACGTGCGCGCGATGGCGATCCGTGTGCTGGAGGAGACCGGGCTGCTGCCCCACCTCAACCCTGGTGTCATGAGCTGGCGGGACCTGCAGCGGCTGCGGCCGGTCGCGCCGTCCATGGGCATGATGCTGGAGACGACATCCCGGCGGATCTTCGAGGAGAAGGGCGGCGCGCACTTCGGCTCGCCCGACAAGGACCCGGCCGTACGGCTCCGGGTGCTGGAGGACGCCGGCCGATCGAACGTGCCGTTCACGACGGGCGTCCTGATCGGCATCGGCGAGACCGTACGGGACCGGGCTGAGTCGATCTTCGCGATCCGCAAGGTCGCGCGGGAGTACGGCGGGATCCAGGAGGTCATCGTCCAGAACTTCCGCGCCAAGCCGGACACCAAGATGGGCTCGATGCCCGACGCCGAGCTGGAGGAACTGGCCGCGACGATCGCCGTCACGCGCATCGTCCTGGGGCCGAAGGCGCGCGTGCAGGCCCCGCCGAACCTGGTCGACTCCGAGTACGCCCTGATGCTGCGGGCGGGCATCGACGACTGGGGCGGCGTCTCACCGCTGACGCCCGACCACGTCAACCCCGAGCGCCCGTGGCCGCAGATCGACGAGCTGGCCGCCCGCACCGCCGACAGCGGGTTCGCGTTGCGGGAGCGCCTGACGATCTACCCGGAGTACGTCCGGCGCGGCGAGTCCTGGCTCGACCCCCGCCTCGCCGCCCACGTGGGTGCGCTCGCCGGCCCCGACGGGCTGGCCCGCGAGGACGTCACACCGGTCGGGCTGCCCTGGCAGGAGCCGGACGGCAGCTGGGGCGAGGCCGGGCGTACCGACCTCCACGTGGCGATCGACGCCGAGGGCCGGACGAACGACCGGCGGGACGACTTCGACGAGGTGTACGGCGACTGGTCCGAGGTCGGCACGCGGATCCGGCCCGCGGAGCGGTTCGACGCCGACGTCACGGCGGCCCTGCGGAGCGCCGAGCGCGACCCGGCCGGGCTGTCCGACCAGGACGCCCTCGCGCTGCTGCACGCCGACGGCCCCGAGCTGGACGCCCTGGCCCGGCTCGCCGACGACCTGCGCCGCGACGCCGTCGGCGACGACGTCACCTACGTCGTCACGCGCAACATCAACTTCACCAACGTCTGCTACACCGGCTGCCGCTTCTGCGCGTTCGCCCAGCGCCGCACGGACGCCGACGCGTACACGCTGTCCATCGAGCAGGTCGGGCAGCGGGTCGACGAGGCCTGGGCGGCCGGGGCGACCGAGGTGTGCATGCAGGGCGGCATCCACCCGGACCTGCCGGGCACCGCGTACTTCGACCTCGCGCGCGAGGTGAAGAAGCGGGCGCCGGAGATCCACATGCACGCCTTCAGCCCGATGGAGGTCGTCAACGGCGCCGCCCGTACGGACCTGTCCATCCGGGACTTCCTGCTCGAGGCCAAGGAGGCGGGCGTCGACTCGCTGCCCGGCACGGCCGCCGAGATCCTCGACGACGACGTGCGCTGGGTGCTCACCAAGGGCAAGCTGCCGACGTCGGCGTGGACCGAGGTGGTCACGACCGCCCACGAGATCGGCCTGCCGACCACCTCGACGATGATGTACGGCCACGTCGACACGCCCGCGCACTGGGTCGCGCACCTGAAGCTGATCCGCTCGATCCAGGAACGCACCGGCGGCTTCACCGAGTTCGTCCTGCTGCCGTTCGTGCACCAGAACGCCCCGATCTACCTCGCCGGCCTGGCACGGACCGGGCCGACGGCGCGGGAGAACCGCGCGGTGCACGCCCTCGCCCGCATCCTCCTGCACGGTGCGATCTCCAATATCCAGTGCTCGTGGGTGAAGCTCGAGGACGAGCTGTGCGCCCAGGTCCTCCAGGGCGGCGTCAACGACCTCGGCGGCACGCTCATGGAGGAGACCATCAGCCGGATGGCCGGGTCGGAGAACGGCTCGTTCAAGACGATGTCGTCGCTGGAGGAGCTGGCCGCGCGGGCGGGGCGTCCGGCACGGCAGCGGACCACGCTGTACGGCGCGGTGCCGGAGGAGCGTCGTGCGGCGGCGCTGGCGACGGATGGCGTCGGGCGGTTCCTGCCGCTGGCCCAGTGAGGGATTCCGGGAGCGGACAGGGCGGTCCGCTGCGGTTTCGGGGGTCCGCTGGGGTTCAGGCGGTCTGCTGTGGGTTCAGGGGTTCTGCTGGGGTTCGGGGGTCTGCTGGGGTTCTTCGGGGGCGGACAGGGTGGTCCGGCACCCTGTCCGCCGCGTCGTCACTTAGCCGATGAAGCGGACGACGTGGGCGGTGTGCCGTCCCGACCCGTACAGGGTCGTGACGTGCACGCTGTGCGAGCCGCGTGGCGGCGCGGCCTCGATGATCTTGTTGTTGCCGATGTAGAGCGCCACGTGGGTCGTGGAGTAGATGTTGTCACCGCTACCCCAGAAGATCAGGTCACCCTTGCGCAGCGACGACCAGCTCTTCTTCGGGCCCCGGCTGTACTGCTGGGAGGTGTCGGCACCGATGTCGATGCCCGCGCCCTTGTAGAAGGCGTACAGCGTCAGGCCGGAGCAGTCGAAACCGTAGCGCCGGTAGTCGTTGTAGCCGCCCGGGCTCGGCGACGCGATGCCGCAGGACGCGCCACCCTTGCCGCCGGCGCCCCACGAGTAGCTGCGGACCTTCTTGGTCTCCGCCGTGGCAAGCGCGATCACCCGGTTGATGCGGGCGCTCGTCGAGCCGACGCGGGAGCCGGCGGAACCGCTGTTCCGGCCGTGCACGGCCGCGCTGCTGTAGCAGTTGGTGGAGCCGGCGCCGCTGCCGCTCCCGCTGGTGCTCCCGCCGCCGGTGCCCGTCGAGCCGGTGGTGCACCGCGGCACGCCCGGGACGAACCCGGTGTGGCCGGTCTTGACGTAGACGTCGGTCACCCAGGTGCCGGCGGAGGTCTTGTCCCAGATGTTGGAACCGTAGGCGTACTCGCCCGGGTCCTGGCAGACGATGGGGACCTTCTGCCCCTTCTTGTACTGGTCGACCTTGACGGTCTTCGCGTTGAGCGACTTGCCCGCGCGTCCGTCAAGGTTGTCGCCCGCCACGAAGTTGTGGACGGTGACCTTCTTGCTGGACGACGTTGACTGCACATGCGACGACGAGCAACCGCTGACCGCCGCGATGCCGAGGGATACGGCCGCGACGCTCAGCCCGTTGACGAGTAGTCGTCTGGTTGTCATGAGCGGGTCCTCTCCTGGCGCGGCTCGGGGCCGCGCTGGTCGGGGGCTTGCGGTCGGTGATCATGGCACACATTGCGGGGAGTAACGCATCTATTTCACAAATCCGACTTAATCGGACACGCATCGTCACTCAAAGTAAGTAGGTACTGGCGAACGCGAAAACTGCTCGTAAATCCACACCGACGGTTAAAGAAAGGTAAACGCCTCAAACGGGCATTTAGCGGCACTTTTCTCCGGGCGTACTATCCTCCGGATCATGGCCGTGACCAGGAGGGATCCCCGGGTCCGTCTGCTGATCGCCGGCGCGGTGCTCCTCGTCGTCGGTCTGTCCGCCGGGGCCTACCTCCCGCGCGACGGGTCGCAGACGTGTCAGGGAAAGACCCTGCAGATCAGCGTGGTCGCGGCACCGGATATCACCCCCGCGCTCGGCGACATCGCCGCCCGATTCAACGTGCAGCCCCACGAGATCGGCGGAAGGTGCGCGCGAATCACGATCGACATGCGCGACCCGTCGGCGGTCGTACGATCCCTCAAGAACGGCGAGTCGCTCGACGCGGACGCCTGGGTGCCCGATTCGTCGATGTGGCTGAAGCCCGCCGAGGTCGCCGGTGCGCGGACGCTCGCGACCGGCACGCCCGTCGCCGCGACACCCGTAGTGATCGCCGTCCCACGCACCGTCGCCGGCGAACTGCGCGACGCGAAGACCGCCGCCGGCTGGCGCCTCCTGAAGAAGGCTCCCCCGCACACGTCGGTCCGCACCCTCGACCCGGCCCGCAACGCCGCGGGCGCCGCCGTCGCGCTCGCCACCCGCGCCACGATCGGCCCCGTCACCGTCCGGCGGGATCCCGATCCCACCCGGCTCTACGCGGCCTTCGCCGGACTGCCCGGCCTCCGCCGCCCCCTCGTGGCCGCGACGGAACAGTCGGTCGTCGCCTACAACGACACCCATCGGCCAAATCCGGCCACCGTCATCGTCCCCGAGGAGGGCACCCTCCTCCTCGACCATCCGCTCGTCGCGGTGACCACCGACCCGCTGCGCGCGCAGGCCGTCGACGCGTTCCGCTGGGCGCTCCAGGCGCGGCCGGCCATCGACACCCTCCAGTGGTACGGCTTCCGCACGGCGGACGGCCGCCTCGACGCCCGCGACGCGGCCCGCCTCGGCCTCCGCGAGACCCTCCCCAAGATCCTCCCGAGCCCGACCCAGGCCCAGATCACCGCCGCGATGCGCGCCTGAGCCCGCAGAGTTCCGGATGATCTTGTGCCTGGTCAGCGGGGGTCTTGACAGTCGCGAAGACGCCATTCTAGGTTCCCAGAACGATTAGGAAACCTTCCTATCCGTTTCTGAGGAGAACGCCTATGTCCTGGGCACGTAGGGTCGCGGCCGTCACCGTTGCCGCGTGTGTGGCTGGTCTCGGTCTGACGGGTACCGCCTCGGCGCGCGAGCGCGCCGTACCGCCTCACGTCTTCGCTCCGTACGTCGAGACCTATCTACCCGACAGCCCCGCCGCGCTGGCCGAGCAGTCCGGCGCCAAGTACCTCACGCTGGCCTTCCTGCAGACCGCGGCCCCGGGCTCCTGCACGCTCACCTGGAACGGTGACGCCAATGCCCCGGTGTCCTGGTCGGTCTACGGCGATGACATCACCGCGATCCGCCGCGCGGGCGGCGACGTGATCCCCTCCTTCGGCGGCTACGGCGCCGACACCACCAACACCGAGATCGCCGACAGCTGCACCGACGCCAAGGCCATCGCCGCCGCCTACGAGAAGGTCATCACGACCTACGGCGTGACCCGTCTCGACTTCGACGTCGAGGCCGACTCCCTCAACAACACCGCCGCGATCGACCGCCGCAACAAGGCGATCACCCTGGTCCAGGACTGGGCGCGCCGCCACGGCCGGACCGTGCAGTTCGTCTACACCCTGCCGACCTTCACCACGGGCCTCAGCGCCCCCGGCGTCGCGCTGCTGCAGAACGCCGAGCAGAACCACGCGAAGATCTCCGTCGTCAACATCATGACCTTCGACTACTACGACAACCAGCCGCACGAGATGGCACAGGACACCGTCAAGGCCGCCACCGGCCTCGTCGGCCAGTTGAAGGCCATCCACCCGAACGCGAGCCTCCGGCAGCTCTGGTCGCAGGTCGGGGTCACCGAGATGGTGGGCATCGACGACTTCGGCCCGGCGGAGACCTTCACGACCGGCGACGCCGTCCAGGTCGAGCACTGGGCCGCCGAGCAGGGCATCGCCGAGTTGTCCTTCTGGGCCATGCAGCGCGACAACGGTGGATGCGTCGGCACCGGCGGCAGCAACACGTGCTCGGGCGTCGCCCAGCAGCCCTGGCAGTTCAGCCACACCTTCATCCCGTTCACCGGCCGAGCCTGACCTCCCGCCCGTCGACCCGAAGCGGCCTCCGATCAACCGTCGGAGGCCGCGTGATCGCGAGGGTTCCGCGTGAGGAACCCTCGCGATCACGGCGGGTCGCTCACCGCGCCAGCGGCGGGCCGTCGGGCCCGGCGTCGCGGTGCGGCCAGGCCGCCGATGCGTCCCTCTTGATGTGAACGACCTCCTCGACGCGATCGGAGGGGATCACCACCTGGGTCACCTCGATCGCCTTCTCGTCCTTCGCGCTGTAACCGACACGGACGATCTCCTGCACGGGAAGACCCTTGGGGATTTCCAACTGCGTGGCCTCATCCGCGTCCGGGAGGCGGGCTCGGTGGAATTCCACCCATTCGATCGGTCCGTGGCCCGTCTCCTCGAGCCGGTCGATCCATGCACCTGGGCCGGAGCCGAGCGGTTCCGCGACATCGGGGGCGTCGACCACCCCGCGTGGGTGGATCCACGTGTCCGAGCGTTGGAACGGCGGTTCTCCGGGAGGCCCGGTCACCCGGCGCCGCCGCAGGATCAGTGAGCCGACGGGGACCTTCAGAAAGTCGGCGAGCCGCGGGTCGGTGATCGGCTCCTCTGTCACGGTCGGCGTCACGTGATGAATCCACAACTCACCGCCGCCGGCCGCGGGAAAGCTATAGCCACCGACCGTTGGGCTGCCGTCCGCGGCGACATGCCTGGTGTTCCGTTTCACGAGGTTGCCGCGAAGGACGCGCCGACGCATGGCCGGACGGACGATCGTGCCGCGGCGGGGGACCGACCACACCTTGCCCTTGTCAGCGAGGCTCTTGACGGCCCGCGCGATGGAATTGCGGGACACGCCGTAGTCCCGGGCGAGATCCTCCATGCGCGGGAGCGCCTCGCCGGCGGCCCATTCGCCCGCGTCGATGCGTCTCTCGAGATCGCGCTCGATGTCACGGTACGGGGCTGGCGCCACGTCGACATCCTTCCTCGGATTTGTTGAAGCTTATTGACGGACGGTCATCGCACGGGCACGATGAGTGAGCAGCTATTTGTTGAAGCAAATAGGGCTGCGCCAAACGCCTACCTCCGACGGGGAGTGATTTCCTGTGCCACTTGATCCCCCGGTCCCTGCCACCGGTGCCGGACACCCCATCTTGACCGATGGATCCGCTCCGTCGTGGATATCGCTGAGGGTCCACGACGCGTCCGTCGCGATCGCACGGCGATTCGCCCGGGACGTCATCGCCGACCATGTCACGGATGCCGATCACGCCCACTCGATCGTCCTGGTCGTCTCCGAACTCGTCACGAACGCGCTGCGCGCCGCGAGCCGTCTCCGCTCCTGGTCGCACTACGACCGGCCGGTCCAGGTCGGCGTCCTGTCGACCGTTCAGGGCGTGCACCTGTACGTCGCTGACCCGGATCCCCGACCGATCCCAGTCGCCCATGCAGCTGAGGCGTCGGCGTTACGAGAGAACGGCTGGGGTCTCGGCATCGTCGACGCCCCTGGCCGGTCAACGCTGGACCACCTACGGCGACGACAGCAAGACGATCCACGTCCTCATCCCGCATCCGGCGTGACCCAACAGTCGTTGTCGCCGAGGGTTGCCGGGGCTCCTCCAACGGAAACCGGCGGCGATCACAGGTGGCGGGTCGGGGCAGCGGGCGGAAACGATCAGGGACGTCCCGGATTCCGGTCAGGGATGCCCAGGACGATCAGGGCCGGCGGGCCGGGCGGGTGCGGAGCCAGTAGGAGCGGGCGGCGACGATCAGGGCGATGCCGTAGGCGGCGAAGGCGCTCAGTCCGATCCAGCTTACGAGCAGGGCGTCCGTCGAGGTGTGGAAGTCGCCGCGGGGTATGGTCACCGCTCCGGCCGTGGCGAGGGCGGCGTAACCGATTCCGGCCACTCCGTACGGCGCGAGTGTGGCGGCGCCGAGAACGGCCGGTGTGAGCGGTAGCCAGCGCGGCACCCGCCTGCCGTGTAGGACGAGGGTCCAGCGGGGGAACACCTGGCCCCATGGGCGCACCAGCCCGAAGATCAGAAATATGCCGAGCGCGGCGAGCAGCGCCGTGGCGTCGATGCCCCACGACTCCAGCGTGAGCCATAGCCCGGAGGCGCCGTTGCGCTCGGCGATCGCGCGCATCTCCGCGCCGCTCGTCCCCGCGAAGGTGCCGCCCACCGCCCACGTCGTCTTCATCGCCGCGTACGGGACGAACGCCAGGGCTCCCGCGTAAGCGGCCCACCGCGCGGACCGGGGAGCCGGGGACGGCGCCGGCGGGCCCAGCGCGGGGCCGGAGCGGGCCGTGGTGGCGAGGAGGGCGACGCCGAGCGCCGCGAGTGCCTCGTTCGCGGCGGCCACCGGGTCGTCGACCTTCTGCTCGAAGACCAGCGTGATCACGTTCATCAGCAGGCCGAACGCGGAGACCGCCGACAGGGCGCACGCCGTCCAGAGCAGCGCGCGCCGCCTCGACCGTACGGCGGTCGCCGCCAGCGCGGCGACGGCCACGACGGCCCAGCCGAGTGCCGCCGGAGCCCGGTGGCCGCCGCCGGCGAAGACCGGGGTGCCGGTCAGCGCGCACACCAGGCCGAATCCGCCATAGGCCACGGCCCAGCCCAGCGCCACCCTGCGGGGCCATGACGACGTCCGGGAACTCGCCCCGTCCGACATCATCGACGCGCTGCTCAGCCCTGCCGGTGGATCCACCTTCGACGTCAACCCCGCGTCATCGGTCATGCCTCCCACCGTGGCACCGGCCTTCAGCGGGGACCTCCCGCGCTCGGGTGATCGACCTCCCTCTCAGGGGTCAGCGGCGCAGGATGAAGCTCTCCGGGTCGCGGGGTGGGCGGTCGCGCGGGGGAGCGGCGGCGTGGCCGACGCCGACCGCGCCCATCGGGTCCCAGTTCGGCGGGAGGTCGAGCGTCTCGCGCACCACGTCGGCGCAGAACAGCGTGCTCGACACCCAGCAGGAGCCCAGGCCCTCGACGGCCAGCGCGACGAGGAGGTTCTCCACGCCCGCGCCCATGGCGACGAGGAACATCTCGCGTTCGGCGCGGGAGCGGCGCGCGTCCGGGTAGTCGTGCGCGCCGTCGGTCACGAGGCAGGGCACGACGAGGTACGGGGCGCGGCGCAGCACGTCGCCGCGTTTCAGCCGCCGGGCGATCGACTCCTCGCTGAACCCGTCGCCGCGCAGGTCGGCGGTCCAGGCGTCGCGCATAGCGTCGAGCAGTCGGTCCTTGCCCTCCTCGACGAGCACGAACCGCCACGGGGTCGTATGGTGCGGGGCGGGGGCGGTGATCGCGGCGGCCACGGCGCGCTGGACCGCGGCAGGGTCGACCGGCTCCGGCCCGAACTCCCGTACGGTGCGGCGGGCCGCCAGGACGTCGGCCGAACCGTACCGGAACATGTCCTCGTCGGGGGAGCGGACGAGCGCCCGTGCCCCCGGTCCCTCTTCCTCGGTCACCAGGTCGCCCAGGCCGCGGACGACCGCGACCGGGACACCGGCCAGCTTGCCCTTCACCAGTTCGGCGGCCGAGGCGATCTCGTCGGCGATCGAGGTGATCGTGGCGTCGAGGCGGTTGCCGTACGCGTCGACGCGGCCCCGCAGGTCGTCGAGGGGCGAGAGGCCGGCCACGCCGATCGCGGCGTCGGTGAGGCCGAGCCGCCACGGCCGGCCGAGGGTGTCCGAGACGATCACGCCGACGCGGACGCCGGTCAGCTCGTGGAGGCGTGCGCGGATCCGGCGCGCGGAGGCGTCGGGGTCCTCGGGCAGGAGGAGGACCGTGCCCGGTTCGGTGTTGGAGGCGTCCACGCCGGCCGCGGCCAGCACCAGGCCCTGACGCGTCTGCACGATCCGGGTGGCGCCCCGGCGGGCGACCACGCGTACGGTCTCCTCGTCGATCGCCTTCTCCCGGTCGTCGGCGACCAGGAGGCGTCCCTCCGCCTTGCTGACGATCTTCGAGGTGACGACGACCACGTCGCCGTCCCGCAGCCCCGCTCCGGCGATCAGTTCGGCGACGTCGTCGCCCTCCCGAACTTCCGGCAGGCCATCGACGCCGAACACCTCGTACCGCGCGCTCATCGCTCGCTCGCCCTTCTCGTTCGCTGCGGGAGCGGCCTTCATCGGCTGGGCGACGTTGCTCGAGCCCTCGCTCCGCTCACCGCTCACGAGCCCAGCTCCGCGGCGAGGTCGAGGGCGGCGCGGGCGATGGCGGCGGCCGCGTCGACGTCCGTCATCAGCAGCGGGCGGGAGCGGACGGCGATGCCGTCGAGGTCGCCCTCGATGGCGGCGTCGGCCGTGTCGACCAGCCAGCCGTCCAGCAGGTCCGGCCCGTAGTGCGCCGCCACCGCACCGGCCGAGGTCTCCACGCCGATCGCGGTCAGGCACGCGTCGGCCATGCCGCGGACGGGCGCGCCACCGATGATCGGGGAGACGCCCACGACGGTCTTGGCCGCGACCGCCGGGCGGATGCCCGGCACGGCCAGGATCGTGCCCACGCTCACCACCGGGTTGGACGGCGGCAGGATCACGACGTCGGCGGCGTCCAGTGCCTCGAGCACGCCGGGCGCGGGCTTGGCGTCCTCCGCGCCGACCGCCGAGATGGACCGGGCGGGGGTCTCCGCGTGCAGCCGCACCCACCACTCCTGGAAGTGGATGGCGCGCCGGCCTTGGGCGTCCTCGATGACGACGTGCGTCTCCACTCGGTCGTCGCTCATCGGCAGCAGGCGCACGCCGGGCTTCCAGCGGGCGCAGAGCGCCTCGGTCACCGCGGACAGCGGGTATCCGGCGTCGAGCATCTGCGTGCGCACGATGTGCGTCGCGAAGTCACGGTCGCCGAGGGTGAACCAGGATGGGCCGACCTCGTACGCGGCCAGCTCCTCGCGGATCGTGAAACGCTCGTCCGCGCGACCCCATCCCTGCTCTTCGTTGATGCCGCCGCCCAGGGTGTACATCACGGTGTCCAGATCGGGACACACCCGTAGCCCGAACAGTGAAATGTCGTCGCCGGTATTGCCGATGACGGTGATATCCGCCTCTGGGGCGGCCTGCCGCAGTCCGCGCAGGAACCGGGCTCCGCCGATTCCGCCCGCGAGTGCCACGATGCGCATGCGGACAAGTCTGGCACTCCGGGGTTCCGGCGGACGCCACGGGCCATGGGGCAATGTGCGAAGCTTGCGTGGAACGGATCACTCACAGGGAGTAACGCGTGAACAACGACGCCGCGCAGCGGCTACGAGAGCCCGGCGCCTGGGTCCTCCTCGGCTCGGTGTTCCTGCAGGTCGTCAGCGGACTGATCAGCCTCTTCACGGGCGGTAGGGGCACGACGTTCTCCTACCGCGCCTTCGTCTTCACCAATAGCGACAGTTTCTTCTCGGGCGTGGCCGTCGTCGCGCTCGTCGTCGTCGCCGTGCTGCTGGTGTCCCGGATCGGCGGCGCTCCGACCGCGCAGGCCCGTAACGTCGCCCTGGGCGGGATGATCCTGCTCGGGGTGATCGCGCTGCTCGATGTGATCGCCATCCTCGCCGGCCTCGCGGCGGGCAGCAGCGCCGGGGGCATCGTGTTCGACGTCCCGGCGGGCGAGAAGTTCTCGATGTTCCTGTACGGCATCGCGAAGCTCGCCGTGCTCGCGGTCGGGGCGTACTACGTCTTCTCGGTCTTCCAGTCGTTCGGCCCGGTACAGCCGGCCGGCCCGCAGTATCCGCAGCAGGGCTACGGCCAGCCCGCGCCGCCGTACGGGCAGCAGCCCACCTACGGCCAGGTCCAGCAGCCGTACGGCCAGCCGCAGCAGCCGTACGCGCAGCCGCAGCAGCCCTACGGGCAGCCGCAGCCCCAGCAGCAGCCGTACGGCCAGCAGACGCCGTATCCGCAGCAGGCGTACGGCCAGCCGGCCTACTACCAGCAGCCGACGGCCCAGCCGGGCCAGCCCGCGCAGCAGCCTCCGCAGCCCGCCCAGCAGCCTCCGCAGCCCGCCCAGCCGGGACAGCAGCCTGCCCTGCCCGCCCAATCGGGACAGCAGGGACAGGAGGGACAGCAGGGGCCGACGGGACAAGCGGGGCAGTCGTCGACCGAAGAGAACGAGGGGGAATGGACTCGCGCCTTCGGGGGTACGGATCAGCCGCCGACCGGGCAGGGCGAGGGGGAGTGGACGCGCGCCTACGGCGGTGGCACGGACCAGTCGGCGCCCAGCGAGTCCTCGTCGGGATCCGATGAGTCGGATCGGCCGGATCGGGCCGACCCGTACCGGCCGCCGGAGTAGGCTGCGGCGGCAGAAACGCATAACTGCGTGAATCCGCGCAGTGACTGCTGTCTCCGCAGGTCAGCGCGGCTTTTTTAGCTGCACCTCACCGTTCCCTGCCCATTCGGCTTGACGACGCTGGTCATACACGCGTGTAATTTCATGGGTGTAGTTCTGCCTTCCCGGGGGACTCAGTCGGGGAAGGTGACCAGGGGGGACTCCACGGGGCGAGGAGGTGCGTCTGTGAGCGAAGTGCTCATCCCGCTGACGCACGGCACAGATGACGGCGAAGAGTTGGGCTGGCAGGAGCGCGCACTGTGCGCGCAAACAGACCCGGAAGCTTTCTTTCCGGAAAAGGGTGGCTCGACCCGTGAAGCCAAGAAAGTGTGCCGTGCTTGCGAGGTACGGGCGGAATGCTTGGAATACGCGCTGGGTCATGATGAGCGGTTCGGCATCTGGGGCGGTCTGTCCGAACGCGAACGCCGGAAGCTGAAACGCGCGGCGGGCTGACGCCCGCACCAGCGCGGTGCGGATGCCCGAGGTGATCGTTCACCCGGGGGTCGGCCGGACGGCTCGACACGGTCCGGTAGGCCCCCGGGGGGCATCACCGTCGCTGGGGGCCGCGCCCTATTCGTCGCGCGAGTCGTACGTCGGGTCGACCGACTCCGGGGCCAGCCCGAGCAGATCCGCGACCTCTTCCACGACCACGTCGCGGACCAGCCGGGCGCGGTCGCGCTCGTCGTCGCCGCCCCGGGCCTCCACCGGTCGCCGGTAGACCACGATCCGCGCCGGCCGGCCGTCCGCGGCGGGCAGCAGGCGCCCCAGCGGAACCGGCTCGGCGGGGTCCGCCCACGACTCGACGGGCGGCACCTCCTCGACGGCGAACTCCACGCCGGTCAGCTCGTGGCTCCAGCGCTGCTCCAGGCGGCGTGCCTCATCGCGGACGAGATCGTCGAAGCGTTCGGCACGGGTCCGGGAGATGGGCGCGTCCGGCGGCGCGAGCGGCCCGCGCATCCCGCGGCCACGGCGGTCGCGGCGGCGTGTGCTGGAGCGTGTCACCCGGGATCGCACTCCTTGAGCATAGTCCCGACCTGGCTCGGCTGCCCCCCGCACAAAGATCCGTTATGCGGTCGCGCGTCGGAAATACGGCGACACGAAGTGAGGATAGTGGCGCGGGTACGGCAGGAGGAGATACGTTCCCGTCGTGAGCCCCGTCCGGATCTGCTCCCGCACCGCGTGCAAGCAGTCTGCTGTCTACACGCTCACGTACGTCTACGCCGACTCGACCGCTGTTCTGGGCCCGCTGGCAGCGTACGTCGAGCCCCATTGCTACGACCTTTGCGCCGAGCACGCCGAGCGCCTGACCGCCCCCGTCGGCTGGGAGCTCGTCCGGCTGCCCGCCGAAGAGTCCGAGCCGACGAGCGACGACCTCGAGGCGCTGGCCAACGCCGTCCGCGAGGCCGCCAAGCCCGCCACACCGAGGCAGGAGCCGGTGGGACAGGGCGTCGAGGTCGGCCGCCGCGGCCATCTGCGAGTGCTCCGCTCGGACACGCCCCGCAAGCCCTGATCCGCTCCCGGTAGGCTCAGGACCGCAATGCGACGACTGGGCCGTGAGCAGGGGAGCGTCAGTGGGCGACGTGGCCAAGATCTTCAAGGCGTACGACGTCCGGGGTGTCGTGCCCCATGAGTTCGACGAGGCGATAGCCGAGGCGGCTGGGGCCGCCTTCGTCCGCGTCACCGGCGCCACGGCGATCGTGACCGCCCACGACATGCGGGCCTCATCGGGCCCGCTGTCCGCGGCGTTCGCCCGGGGCGCCACCGCCCAGGGCGCCGACGTGACCGAGGCGGGTCTCGGCTCGACCGACCTGCTCTACTACGCGAGCGGCAGCCTGGGCCTGCCCGGCGCGATGTTCACGGCCAGCCACAACCCGGCCAAGTACAACGGGATCAAGCTGTGCCGGGCGGGCGCCCGGCCGATCGGCCGCGACACCGGGCTGAGCGAGATCCGCCGGCTGGTGGCGGAGGGCGTCCCGGCGTACGACGGCCCGGCCGGCTCGGTCAGCGGCCTCGACCTCCTCCCGGGATATGCGGCTCACCTGAGCTCCCTCGTCGACCTGTCGGGCATCCGCCCGCTCAAGGTCGTCGTGGACGCCGGCAACGGCATGGGCGGCCACACGGTGCCGAGCGTGTTCGACGGCCTGCCGATCGACCTGGTCCCGCTCTACTTCGAGCTCGACGGCACGTTCCCCAACCACGAGGCCAACCCGATCGAGCCGGAGAACCTACGGGACCTCCAGGCGGCCGTCCGCGAGCACGGCGCCGACATCGGGCTGGCCTTCGACGGCGACGCCGACCGCTGCTTCGTCGTCGACGAGCGCGGCGAGCCGGTCACCCCCTCGGCGATCACCGCCCTGGTGGCCGTACGGGAGCTGGCCAAGCACCCCGGCGCACGGATCGTGCACAACCTGATCACCTCACGGGCCGTTCCCGAGATCATCCGGGAGCACGGCGGCGAGCCCGTCCGCACGCGGGTCGGGCACTCGTTCATCAAGCAGACGATGGCCGAGACCGGCGCCGTCTTCGGCGGCGAGCACTCCGCCCACTACTACTTCCGCGACTTCTGGTACGCCGACTCCGGCATGCTCGCGGCGCTGCACGTCCTCGCCGCGCTCGGCGAGCAGGACGGCCCGCTGTCCGCGCTGCTCGCCGCCTACAGCCCGTACACCGCCTCGGGTGAGATCAACTCCGAGGTGGTCGACCAGGAGGCCGCCACCGCGCGGGTCCGCGGGGAGTTCGCGGGTCGCCCCGGCGTGACCGTGGACGAGCTCGACGGCCTCACGGTCGGGCACACCGACTGGTGGTTCAACCTCCGCCCGTCCAACACCGAACCTCTGCTCCGCCTCAACGCCGAGGCGGCCGACCCCGAGACCATGTCCGCGGTGCGCGACGAAGTGCTCGCCATCGTCCGAAAGGAAGACAGTTGAAGATCGACGACTGGCTGCTGGAGATCCTCGCCTGCCCCAACTGCCGGGGCGAGCTGAAGGCCGACGAGGCGGCCGACGAACTCATCTGCACCGGAACGTGCAAGTACGCCTACCCGGTGCGTGACGACATCCCGGTCCTCCTCGTCGACGAGGCACGGACCCCGGCCTGACCGATTCCATGGGTGCAAGCCCGCGATTCAGCCACGTACCGGTAGGTGCAGGTGGTCGGTTTTGTCGTTGCCGACCGTCGGCTTGCCTGGGAAAATCAGCGCATACCTTGGCCATGGTGGTTACGATCGTGCTGGTGCGGCTTTGTTATAACTACCGCTTGTATCCGACGCCCGGCCAATGCATCAGCCTGGCCCAGGCGTTCGGGTGCGCGCGGGTGGTGTTTAACGACGGGTTGCGGACCCGGCAGGCCGCCTACGAAGCAGGACTTCCGTATATCAAAGACACCGTTCTACAAAAACAGGTGATCACCACTGCGAAGAAGACACCGGAACGTGTGTGGCTGGGTGAGGTGTCCTCCGTGGTGCTGATACAAGCGCTGGCGGACCTGCACCTCGCGTACCGGAATTTCTTCGCTTCGGTCACGGGCAGGCGCAAGGGGCCGAAGATCGCGCCTCCCGGGTTCCGGTCCCGCAGGGACAACCGGCAGACCATCCGGCTTACTCGTAACGGCTTTTCGATCCGAAACGACCGTCTGTTCGTTGCGAAGGTGGGTGAGATCCCCATCAGGTGGTCCCGGCAGCTGCCGGCCGAACCGTCATCGGTCACCGTGATCAAAGATGCGTCCGGCCGGTACTTCGCCTCGTTCGTCATTGACACTGAGGACGAACCGCTGCCAGCCACCGGAGGCGACGTCGGAATCGATCTTGGATTGTCGCACTTCGCGGTCCTGTCAGACGGAACAAAGATCTCCAACCCCCGCTGGCTGCGCCGCCGTGAACGCAAACTGCGGCGGGCACAGCAAGCTCTGTCCCGTACTCAGAAAGGGTCGAATAACCGCAAGAAGGCCGCACGTCGCCTTGCCCGCACACATGCCAAGACCGCCGACGCGCGCCGCGAGTTCCACCACCAGCTGTCCACCCACCTGATCCGTGAGAACCAAGCGGTGTACGTGGAGACGCTGAATGTCAGGGGACTGGCGCGCACCCGGCAGGGCAAGAGCGTGTACGACGCCGGGTGGTCGGCGTTCGTGAACATGCTGGCTTACAAGGCCGCCCGGTACGGCCGCACGTTCGCCCGGGTCGCGCGGGACTTCCGCTCGTCGCAGGTCTGCTCGGTATGCGGGCACCGTGACGGTCCAAAACCTCTGCATGTGCGCTCCTGGACCTGCACCGAATGCGGCACCCGCCATGACCGGGACCACAACGCCGCGCGAAACGTCCTGTTCGAAGGACGCCGTGTCGTCGCCGCCGGACGTACCGCTGAACAGCGGCATGCGGAGACGCTAAACGCCTGCGGAGAACCAGTAAGACCACCGTTCGCGGTGGCACGGTTCGTTGAACCAGGAACCCACCAGAAGCCCAAGGCGGCATGATGCGGCACAGGCAGGCTGGAATCCCCACCGTTCACGATGGGGAGGGCGTCAAATGAGTCCTGTCGAGGTCGACCCCGGCCGCCTCGACGATCCCGAGGCGCTGGCGACCGCCGATCGAGGCGACATGCTGCGGAGTGCCGCGTCCGCCGCCGCGCAGGTGCGTGAGGCCCGGCTGCACACCGCCGAGGCGGGCGTCGAGCGGATCGCGCAGGGCGGCCGTCCGCGTGCCCTCGTCGTCGTCGGCACCAGTGGCTCCGGCCTCGCCGGGGAGGTGCTGGCGGCGGTCTGCGGCCAGGGCTGCCCGGTGCCCATCACGACCGTGCGCGGCCACCGGCTGCCCGGCTGGGTCGGCGCGCCCGACGTCGTCATCGCCGTGTCCGGCTCCGGGGACACCGAGGAGACCCTGACGGCGGCGGTCGAGGCCGTACGCCGCGGTTGCCGCCTGCTGTGCGTCGGCCCAGGCGAATCGCCGCTGGCCGAAATCGCCGTGCAGGCCCGCGTGCCGTTCGTGCCGGTGCGCCCGACCGGCCCGGAGCGGACGATGCTGTGGGGGCTGACCGTCCCCCTGCTCCTGGCCGCGCGGGAGCTCGGGCTGGCCGACGTCACGCCCGAGGCGCTGGAGCGGGCCGCCGTCGTGCTGGAGGACATGAGCCACCAGTGCCGCCCCAGCAGTGAGGCGTTCGTCAATCCCGGCAAGCAGGTCGCCCTGGAGATCGCCGGATCCATCCCGGTCATCTGGGGCACGTCGCCGCTGACCGGGACGGCGGCCCGCCGGTTCGCGAGCCGGCTCGCCGCCGACGCCGGCTACCCCGCCGTCCACGGCGAGCTGCCGGCGGCGTGGCACGACCAGGCGGCGATGTTCGACGGCCCGTTCGCCGCCGGTGCCGGGTCCGGGGCCGGTGCCGAGGAGGACTTCTTCCGCGACCGGGTCGAGGACCCGGAGCCCACGCGGCTGTCCCTGGTGCTCGTCCATGACGTGGAGGAGCACCCGCAGGTGACCAGGCGGCGGGAGATCGCCGCCGAGTTCGCCCGCGGCCGCGCCGTGCCCGTCGTCGAGCTGACCGCCCCGGGCACCCACCCGCTGGAGCGGCTCGCCGGGCTCATCGCGCACATCGACTACGTCAGCGTCTACCTGGCCCTGGCCCTCGGGATCGACCCGTCGGCCGACCGGGCACTCGAAGAGAGGATCACGTGAGTAACACCGGCCGCGCGACGGACAGGAGCGACCGTGAGTGCTGAAGGCGGTACCAAGGCGATCATTGCGGCACTCGGGGCGAACCTCGGCATCGCGGCTGCGAAGTTCGTGGCGTTCGCGTTCACCGGATCGGCGTCGATGATGGCCGAGGGAGTGCACTCGCTCGCCGACTCGGGCAATCAGGGACTGCTGCTGCTCGGCAGCAAGCGGGCCAAGCGGGCGAAGGACCGCGAGCACCCGTTCGGTTACGGCGCCGAGCGCTACTTCTACGCGTTCATCGTCGCCGTCGTGCTGTTCACCATCGGCTCCCTGTTCTCGCTGTACGAGGGCTGGCACAAGGTCACCGACCCGCACGACGTCGAGGACCCGGCCTGGGCGTTCGGCGTGCTGATCCTCGGGATCCTCCTCGAAGGCTTCTCGTTCCGGACCGCGATCAAGGAGGCCAACACCACGCGCGGTCGGCAGAGCTGGGTGTCCTACATCCGCCGGGCCAAGGCGCCGGAGCTGCCGGTGGTCATCCTGGAGGACTTCGCGGCCCTGCTCGGCCTGGTCGTGGCGCTGGTCTGCGTGGGGCTCGCGGTCATCACCGGCAACGGCGTCTGGGACGGCGTCGGCTCGATGGCCATCGGCGTGCTGCTGGCGTTCGTGGCGATCGTGCTGGCGACCGAGACCAAGAGCATGCTCATCGGCGAGGCGGCGGCCGCCGACGTCGAGAAGCAGATCGTGGCGGAGCTGGAGTCGGTCGAAGAGGTCGACCGCGTCATCCACCTGCGCACCCTGCACGTCGGCCCGGAGGAGCTGCTCGTCGCCGCGAAGATCGCGGTCACTCATGACGACACGGCCGGAGAGGTGGCCAAGGCCATCGACGCCGCGGAGAAGCGCGTCCGCGCCGCCGTCCCCATGGCGCGCCACATCTACCTCGAACCCGACCTGGACCGCTCCGGAGTGGCACCGGAGCCAGGCCGGCAGGCCTGAGGGCCTGTCTCGAAGCCCCGCTGTCCTACCGCGCGGACGGGGGCTTCGAGACAGGCGCTGACCCGTGCCGGTGACACGGCTACGGCTTGGCATCGGCCGGCTCGTCTCGCCATGAGCACTCCGCGATCGTTTCCTGACACCATGCGCTTTGCGGCGTTCGTGGGCGCCCGCTGGTTCGTAGCGGATAGCGAGGTGGCGTGGATGGATCCGTTGCACCCTGGTGACCCTAGGAGCGTCGGTCCTTACCGGTTGGAAGGGCGGCTGGGCGAGGGCGGCATGGGACAGGTGTTTCTCGGCTGGTCCCCAGGAGGTCGCAGGGTCGCGGTGAAGACGATCCGGCCGGAGCATGCCGGCGACGCGAGGTTCCGGGCTCGGTTCGCGCGGGAGGTTGAGGCGGCCCGGCGCGTGGGCGGGTTCCACACGCGCAGGTGGTCGACTCCGATCCCGAGGCCGACCCGCCCTGGCTGGTGACGGCGTTCATCGCCGGGCCGTCATTGCGGCAGCTGGTGCGCGAGAGTGGTCCCCTCGACCCGAAGGAGGTATGGGCGCTGGGGGCGGGGCTGGCCGAGGGGCTGACGGCGATCCACGGCTGTGGCCTGGTGCACCGGGACCTCAAACCCGGCAACGTGATCATGGCGAAGGACGGGCCACGGATCATCGACTTCGGAATCGCGCGCGACGCCAACGCCGGCGGCCTGACCTCGAACGGCGCGGTGGTGGGCACGTTCGCGTTCATGTCCCCTGAGCAGGTGCGCGCGGACCAGGCTGGACCGGCGAGTGACGTGTTCTCGCTGGGATGCGTGCTGACCTACGCCGCCACCGGTCACAGCCCGTTCGACGCTGGAACGATCCCCGCGATCGTGCACCGCATCATCAACGACCCGCCTCGCCTCGACGGCCTCCCATAACACGGGCGACCCCGTCACGCTGCCGGGTCCTTACTCTCCCGACGCCCTGGCGTTCAGCCGCGATGGGCGGACTCTCGCCGCCGCCAGTTCGGACGGCTCGATCTGGCTCTGGGACGTGGCCACCGGCCGCACCACCAGCACTCTTGAAGGCTATGAAGACGCCGTCTCCGCGTTGGCGTTCAGCCCGGGCGGCAAGACCCTCTTCACGAACGGCGGCGCGAAGGACATCCGTTTCACGGATCTGGCCACCGGCCATGACAGCGACCTCCCCAGCAAGATCCAGAACGTCCACGCGGCGGTGTTCAGCCCGGACGGCAAGATAGTGGCCTACGGTAACAACAACGACAGCGTGCTGCTGCATGTCGCTTCCGGCCGCACTCTCGCCATCCTCAAATGGGTCCGTGCCAACTCGATGGCGTTCAGCCTGGACGGCAAGACCGTGGCCATTGGCGACATCACCGGCAACATCGAAGTGTGTGATGTGGGCGGCCGCCGTATCACCGCCCAACTCGGCAACGAAGTCCAGTTCAGCGGCGCGGGCATGGTCTATTCGGTTGCGTTCAGCCCGGATGGCAGAACCCTGGCCAGCGCCAATCAGGCGCCCGGCACCAGCACGGTCCGGCTCTGGGACCTGGCCGCCAAACGCATCGTCAGGAATTTCGGAAACGCGAACCATCCGGTCGTGTTCAGTCCCGACGGAAAGACCCTTGCGACCTCCGTCTACGGCGCGCAGGGCGGCGTTCAACTTTGGAAGGCCACCTGATGGCCGGATTCCCGCTGGGACAGGCGCCGCAGCACCCGCCGTACGTCCCGCTCCCGCCCGAACCCAGGCGACGCAAGAAGTGGCCCTGGCTGGTCGCAGCGGTGGCCGGGTCGGTGGTGCTGACCACCGGTGCCGTCGTCACGGTCGTCGTCACCTCTGGCGACGACCGGCCCACCGAGATCACCCGCTTGGGCAACGTGTCCGGAATGCTCAAATCGGCGACGCTTTCGAAATACGCTGCCCAAGCGCGTTGCATTGAGGGCACCTCGTTCCAGGTCGACGTGCTCCATCGCCAAGGCGGCTGCACAGGTTATGGCGTGACCCCCGACGGGACAGCAGGGTGACTTCATGGTCTCCATCGACGCCTACCTGCCCGCATCCGGCCGCTCGGCCAAACGAGCCGAATCCGCCGCACACCAATTCCTCCTCGACAACCGGCACGGCTTCCTCAACGACGAGGAATATGCCAGGGTCACCGGCGCGCACCCGCTCGCGAGATTGGGCGACGAGGCGTTCATGATCAACTTGATCAACAGTGACGGCGACAAGGCCCTTGCCAAACTCCTCGTCAGATGGCGGAACGCCTTCGTCCTGATCGACTATGGGGCGTCGAACAAGTCATCGGCCGATCCCGGCGACCCCAACTTCATGAAGCGGACTCCCGCCTCCCCGCAATACACCGAAGCCGCCGCGACGGCCGCCGCCCACGACGTCCTCGACGCGATCCGCTGACGCTGTGCAGCGCCCGAGTTCCGCGTAGCCCTACTCGGCCGAACCGCCCGGGGTGACCAGGCCGGACTCGTAGGCGAGGACGACGGCCTGCGCCCGGTCGCGCAGGCCGAGCTTGGTGAAGACCCGGGCGACGTGCGTCTTGACCGTGTGCTCGCTCACCACGAGCCGGGCGGCGATCTCGGCGTTGGACAGGCCGCCGGCGATCAGCTGGAGGACCTCGGTCTCCCGGGCGGTCAGCGTGGCCAGCGCGGGTGCCGGCTTCGGCCGGTCCCGTCGCTGGCGCGCGAACTCCCGGATCAGCCGGCCCGTGACCTGCGGGGCCAGCAGCGCGTCGCCGCGGGCCACCACCCGTACCGCGGCCACCAGGTCGTCGGCGGTCGAGTCCTTCAGCAGGAAGCCGCTCGCCCCGGCCGACAGCGCCTCGTAGACGTACTCGTCGACGTCGAAGGTGGTCAGCATCAGCACGCGCGTCGATCCGTTGGCGGGGTCGGCGAGGATGCGCTTCGTGGCGTCGATACCGTCCATCTTCGGCATCCGGATGTCCATCAGCACGACGTCGGGCCGGTGCGCCTCAGTGAGGCGCACGGCCTCCCGGCCGTCCCCGCACTGCCCGACGACGTCGATGTCGGGCTGGGCGGCCAGGAGGGCGGCGAAGCCGGCCCGCACGATCGTCTGGTCGTCGACGATCACTACTCGGATCATGAACTCCGATTCTTGCCTACCGGAAGGTCCGCCTGCACGGCGAATCCCCCTTCCGGGCGCGGGCCCGCCGCGAACCGGCCGCCGAGCATCGTCGCCCGCTCCCGCATCCCCACGAGACCGTGGCCCATGACCCTGGTCCGGCCGTCGGGGTTCACCGTCGTCGTGGGCGGGACCGTCGCGCCGTCGTCGCTCACCCGGACCGCCAGCCGGTCGCCCTGGTACTCGAGCTCGACGTCGACCCGCGACCCCGGCGCGTGCCGCCGCGCGTTCGTCAGGGCCTCCTGCACGATCCGGTACGCCGACAGCTCCACCGTCGTGGACAACGGCCGGGCACTGCCGCGCACCGTCAGCCGGGCCTCGCCGCCCGCGCCGCGGTGCGAGTCGATCAGCTCGCCGAGCCGGTCGAGCTTCGGCTGCGGGGTCACCTCCGGTTCGACGCCGGGCTCGGCGCGCAGCACGGTGAGGAGTCGGCGCATCTCCTCCAGAGCCTCCCGGGCCGTCCCGGAGATCTCCCCGAAGCCCTTCTTCGCCTCGGGCGACAGGTCGCGCATGGTGTACGGCGCGGTCTCCGCCTGGACGGCGATCATCGAGACCGAGTGCGCGACGACGTCGTGCAGCTCCCGGGCGATCCGGGCGCGCTCGCGCAGGATCGCCTGCTCGCGCTCCGCGACGTTGAGCCGGGTCAGGGTCTCGCTGCTGCGCTCCCGCTCCTCGTCCACGCTGGCCTCGGCGGTCTCCACCGTACGGCGGGCGTCGCCCAGCCCGATCGCGGCGATCACCGCCGTGAACCCGGCGAGCCAGGGAATCTCGTCGAGACTGCTGGAGGCGAGGTACACCACGCCCACGCCGACGACGCTGCACACGCCGAGCACGCCCGTCGACGGACGGGGCAGCTGCTGCGCGAGGAGGTACAGCGTGTACAGCCCGGCGAACGCCGTGGTCAGCAGGACCTGCTGCCCGGAGAGCAGGCTCGCGGCGAGCGCGCCGAGAACGATCGCCGATGCCGGGCGCAGCGACTCCCGGCGGAACATCAGCGGCAGCGTGGCCGCCAGTGCGAACGCCCCCGGCAGGCTCACCACCTGGAGATGGTGCAAGGGGAGTTCGACCAGGGCCGCCACGGCGATGATCGCGCCGGTCACCGGCCCGTACGCCCACGACTCCGAGAAGCGGCGCCAGGCGTGCACCCAGCGCAGCAGCGGCGGTGTCCGGGGCTGCCGGGCCGCCGGTGGGGGCGGGCCGGCCGGGTTCGGCGGCGGCTGCCGCTGCAGGAGCGTGCCGTCCGGCGTGGCGTACGGCTGCGGTCCACCGTAAGGCTGCGGTCCACCGTACGGCGGAGGAGCCGCGGGAGGTGTGCTCTTGCCGTACAGGGCGGCGACGAGGCGGCTCGTGATCGGGCGGAGCAGGCGGCCGATCCCGGTGAGGATCCACAGAAGGACCTGACCCACCGCGGTCACGACCTGCGCGGCCATGCGCCACGCCGCCGGTCCGGCCTCGTGGAGAAAGTCAGGTTTGTCGCTGGTCACTCTTTATCATCACCTGTTTCCGGGTGTTTTCGCCTCACCGTGTGGAGCGATTCCGTCTGGGCCTGGAGGACCCCGATGTCCACCTCTGGGACGATTCCGAGCCCATCCTTACGGGGGACGACCGGGCGTGATCGGCGGCGTACCTTTGCAGTGTGACGAGGCACCGGCGCTCTCGTACTAGGGGGTCCGAGGTCGCCGGTGTCCGGGTCGGGCCATCCGGATCTCGGGGGTTCGGGTGGCGCGACCGATCGTCCCTCGCCGAGGTGGCCGTGGTGCCGTCCGGGTCTCCCGCGGGTATGCCCCGTGGACGGCCGGATCGGGGTGACCATGGGCTGGGGAAGACCCCGATGCGGCCTCCTCGGCGAGGACCATATCTCGTGGCTGCGGATTTCCGGCCGCAGCGCCGCCCGCCGCTCTGACGGTCGACCGCCGCGCCGCCCGGCGTGTTCCCCCCGACCAGCCGACCCCGACCGACCTCGCGGGTCTCCCCGACCAGCCGACCCCGACCGACCTCGCGGGTCTCCCCGACCAGCCGACCCCGACCGACCTCGCGGGTCTCCCCGACCAGCCGACCCCGACCGACC
>NZ_JBFAJC010000043.1:64184-95811 GCF_040655075.1 Actinoallomurus sp. NPDC050550
ACCTCCCGGGCTCATGGCCGGCCGCGCAGGAGCCGCAGCGCCTTCTCCTTCTCGAAGTCCAGCGCCCGCGCCGGAGGCGCCGACACCCGTCCGACGCGCTCGCCGAGCTCCCGGACGTCCGCCCGTACCTCCGGATCGGCCAGCACGCGCAACCCGAACGCCAGCTCCGCCGGGCTGATGTCGTACCTCTTCTCCAGGGCCAGGGCCAGCGCGACGGCCCGCAGCTCGGCGTCGCCGAACCGGCGATGGCCCTGGCGTTCCCGGGTCGGCGGGAGGAGACCGAGGGTCTCGCGATAGCGGAGCATGCGGGGGGACGTGCCGAGCCGCTGGGCGGCCTCCGTGATACGCATGGGCCTATTCTGACAAATCAGTGTCAGATACCGCGCCTCGCCCGTGCGATCCTTGCGCGGCCACGCCTAGACTCGCGGTGACACCGAATCCCAGGGAGCGCATCAACCATGGACTACAAGGTCGCCGACCTTTCGCTGGCGGCGTTCGGCCGCAAGGAGATCCAACTGGCCGAGCATGAGATGCCGGGTCTCATGGCGGTCCGTAAGGAGTACGCCGAGGCTCAGCCGCTGCGCGGCGCGAAGATCATGGGCTCGCTGCACATGACGATCCAGACCGCTGTGCTGATCGAGACGCTGGTCGCGCTCGGCGCCGAGGTCCGCTGGGTGAGCTGCAACATCTTCTCCACCCAGGACCACGCGGCCGCCGCGGTCGTCGTCGGCCGGGACGGCACCCTGGACGACCCGCAGGGCGTTCCGGTGTTCGCCTGGAAGGGCGAGACGCTGGAGGAGTACTGGTGGTGCACCGAGCAGGCGCTCACCTGGCCCGGTGGTGACGGCCCGAACATGATCCTCGACGACGGCGGCGACGCGACCCTGCTCGTCCACAAGGGCGCAGAGTACGAGAAGGCCGGCGCCGTGCCCTCCGCCTCCGAGGAGGACCCGGAGGAGTGGAAGGTCATCCTCGACCTGCTCCACCGTACGGTCGACGGCTCCGGCCGGTGGACCGCCATCGCCGAGCGCATCAAGGGTGTCACCGAGGAGACCACCACCGGCGTGCACCGTCTCTACGAGATGCACAAGAACGGCGGGCTGCTGTTCCCGGCGATCAACGTCAACGACTCCGTCACCAAGTCGAAGTTCGACAACAAGTACGGCTGCCGCCACAGCGTCATCGACGGCCTCAACCGCGCCACGGACGTGCTGATCGGCGGCAAGGTCGCCGTCGTCTGCGGCTACGGCGACGTCGGCAAGGGCTGCGCCGACGCGCTGCGCGGCCAGGGCGCCCGCGTCATCGTCACCGAGATCGACCCGATCTGCGCGCTGCAGGCCGCGATGGACGGCTTCCAGGTCACCACCCTGGAGGACGTCGTCGAGATCGCCGACATCTTCGTGACGACGACCGGCAACTTCAACATCATCCGCGCCGACCACATGGAGCGGATGAAGCACCAGGCGATCGTCTCCAACATCGGCCACTTCGACAACGAGATCGACATGGCCGGCCTGGCGAAGATCCCCGGCATCAAGAAGGAAGAGGTCAAGCCGCAGGTCCACACCTGGACCTTCGCTGACGGCAAGACCCTCATCGTGCTCGCCGAGGGCCGGCTGATGAACCTCGGCTGCGCCACCGGCCACCCGAGCTTCGTGATGTCCAACTCCTTCACGAACCAGGTGATCGCGCAGATCGAGCTGTTCACCCGCACCGAGAACTACCCGATCGGCGTGTACACCCTGCCCAAGCACCTCGACGAGAAGGTCGCCCGCCTGCACCTCCACGCCCTCGGCGTCAGGCTGACCGAGCTCACCAAGGAGCAGGCCGCGTACATCGGCGTCGACGTCGAGGGCCCGTACAAGCCGGACCACTACCGCTACTAAGGCGAACCACGTAGTGACGTACGACATCGCGGACCCCGGGCTCGCCGAGTCCGGGGTCCGGCGCATCGAGTGGGCCGACCGGTCCATGCCCGTGCTGCGGCGCATCCGGGAGCGGTTCGCCGCCGAGCGCCCCCTGGACGGTCTGCGGGTCGCGGCGTGCATGCACGTCACCACCGAGACCGCGAACCTCATCCGCACGCTCCAGACCGGGGGCGCCCAGGTGGCCCTCGCCGCCTCGAACCCCCTGTCCACCCAGGACGACACCGCCGCCGCGCTCGTGCAGGAGTACGGCGCTGCCGTCTTCGCCCGGCAGGGCGTCGACCGCGAGGGCTACTACCGGCACATCCACCAGGCCCTCGAGATCGGCCCCGAGCTCGTCCTGGACGACGGCTGCGACCTGGTCAACATCCTGCACACCGAACGCCTCGACCTGATCGACGGCGTACGCGGCGGCTGCGAGGAGACCACCACCGGTGTCATCCGGCTGCACCAGATGGCCCGCGAGGACGCGCTGCGCTTCCCCATGGTCGCGGTCAACGACACCGACACCAAGCACATGTTCGACAACCGGTACGGCACCGGCCAGTCGACGCTCGACGGGATCGTCCGCGCCACCAACACGCTGCTGGCCGGCAAGACGATCGTCATCGCCGGGTTCGGGTACTGCGGCCGTGGTCTGGCCGAACGCGCCCGCGGCATGGGCGGACGGGTCGTCGTCACCGAGATCGACCCGGTCAAGGCGCTGGACGCCGTTCTGCAGGGCTACCGCGTCCAGACGATGGAACAGGCCGCCGAGCACGGCGACGTCTTCATCACCGTCACCGGCAACCGGGACGTCATCCGCGCCGAGCACCTCGCCCGGATGAAGGACGGTGCGATCCTCGCCAACTCCGGCCACTTCGACGTCGAGATCGACGTACGGGCGCTGGCCGAGCTCGCCGTGGACATCAAGCGGGACGTACGCCCCCAGGCCGACGAATACGTCCTCGCCGACGGCCGCAGGCTCGTCCTGCTCGCCGAGGGACGTCTCGTCAACCTCGCGGCGGCGGAGGGACACCCGGCGGCCGTCATGGACATGTCCTTCGCCGACCAGGCCCTCACCTGCGAGTGGATCGTCGGCCAGGAGCTCGCCCCCGGCGTGTACGACGTGCCCAAGGCGATCGACACCGAGGTCGCCCGCCTGAAGCTCGCCTCCATGGACGTCGAGATCGACGCACTCACGCCCACGCAGGAGGAGTAC
This sequence comes from Actinoallomurus sp. NPDC050550, assembly GCF_040655075.1. NCBI lineage: Bacteria > Bacillati > Actinomycetota > Actinomycetes > Streptosporangiales > Thermomonosporaceae > Actinoallomurus > Actinoallomurus sp. NPDC050550. Next base: position 67,311 of record NZ_JBFAJC010000043.1, read on the forward strand.
CTGTCCTCCTGGCGCCAGGGCTCCTGAACGGACCGTGACGGAAGGGAATCCTATGGCTGTGGAAGAGGGCGTCGCGCTCGTCACCGGAGCGTCCCGCGGACTGGGCGCGGTCATCGTGCGGCGGCTGGCCGCCGACGGCTTGGCCGTGGCCGTCGGATTCCGCTCCGGGGCCGACCAGGCCCGCCTGGTGGTCGAGGACATTCGCGCCGCGGGCGGCCGCGCCGAGGCGTTCGCCGCCGACATCACCGACGAGGCCGCGGTGGCCGATCTGGTCGCGAAGGTGACCGACCGGCTCGGCACGATCACCGTCCTGGTGGTCAACGCGACGGGCCCGCAGCCGACGGTCGCAGTGGAGGATCTGACCTGGGAGGCGCACCTTGACCAGCTGCGGTTCTTCGTCAAGAGCCCCACGTTGCTGTTGCAGGCCGTCCTCCCTGGGATGAAGGCCGGGGGAGGTGGCCGGGTCATCCAGATCGGCTCCGACATCTTCGAACGCGCGCTGCCCGGCATGTCCGCATACGTCGCGGCCAAGGGCGCCCAGATCGGACTGACCCGCTCCTGGGCGCGGGAGCTGGGCCCGTCCGGCATCACCGTGAACCTCGTGGCGCCCGGCTGGATCCCGGTCGAGCGGCACGCCGGCGCCTCCGCCGACGACTTGAGCGCCTACCGGGCCGATGTTCCCCTCGGCCGGATGGGCACGGCCGACGACGTCGCCGCCACGGTCTCCTTCCTCGCCTCCGACGCGGCCGCCTTCATCACCGGAGAACGCATCACCGTCAACGGCGGTCACACGATCGACTAGGCCGTGTTTCTTCGATCATGGAACGTAGGACGCGGGCACACCGACCGGTTCCTGGGTGCCGATGACCGTATGATCGGCTTTTTTGGTGAAGCGGACGACGAGAAAATGCTGGTGATCGGCCAGCGCGGTCACCGAGAACGGCTGCCCGTCGTTCAGACCTGGCGTTTTGAAGTCCACCCGGGACCCGAAAGCCGACCCGAGCTCCACGCAGCGCCGGCGCCCGTCCTTGTCGAACGGGCCCAGGCCGTGACCGGTGGCCTCCAGCCCGCCGTCGACCTTCCTGTTGTCAGGTCGGGTCTCGGTCCCGATGTTCACGGTGTACCACGCGTGGATCGGCACGTCCGAGCAGACTGCGATCGTGCTGTCCGCTTGAGGATCCGGATCCCCGTTGTCGCCGTTGTCGAAGACGTGCGCGGCCAGCAGGGCAATGCTCCCGAACGCGCCGACCCCGACGGCGGCGACGGCGGCGAAGGCAAGCCGGCGCGTGCGAACAAGCGGGAACATGAACCCTCCAGGTGCGTAGCTGCTCCTGACCCGCTTTGACGGACGTCCATCATCAGAGGTTCGCTCTTCGGAAGGACGTCCGGCCATGCGGATGGGCATGGGGAAGGGCCCCGACGCCGGGGCGGTTCACCCCGCTTTCTCAGCCGAGTCGCAGACCTCATCCGCGACTGCTGTGGTCCGCGGGGACCGGCAGGTTTTCAGAAGGGCCGTGAGCACCCCGAACGGGTCTCCCGGTCCGGTAGCGGCCGGCCCGCGACACTAGATTCAGATCATGCCGCACGGAACGTACCTGCACGAGACCGACGTCGAGGAGCGGTTCGCCTGCGCTCCGGATGGCGGCGGCTGGCGCTACTCCGCCGAGCGGTCCGACGGCGGCACGGTCGAACTGGTCGCCGACAGCCTCTGGCGGCCCGCCAGGCTCCAGGTGACCGCCGGTGAGCACGTGCTGCGGGGAGGCGCCGTCGGCGCGGAGCTGCTGTGGGTGACCGCCGGGCGGGAGCACACCGCGCGCGCCACCGGCTTCCTCGGCGAGTCGCCGGGCCTGCTCGTCGCGGTGGCCCGGTCGCTGCGCCTGGCCGAGGGGGAGCGCGTCGACGTGCGGATCCTGCTCGTGACCGCCCCGTCCCTCGCGGTCCGTACGGTGCCGCAGCGCTGGTCCCTCGCCGAGACCGCCTGGCACGACGCCGACGGCGAACGCGTCCCGGTCGACCGTTACGAGATCACCGACCTGGAGACCGGCGAGCTATCAGAGATCCACTTGGCCGGGGACGTCGTCGTGGCGGCTCCCGGTATCGAACTAGTCAATCTTGAGAATCCGCCGAATTTTTTCTAAGAAACTCTGACAACCTTCGGGGCATGTCCGATGTCATATGGATCATGAAGCATGCGGTTGTCGGCGCCGGGGTCGTGGGTCTCCTGAGCGGCGGGCTGGTCGTGGCGTCGGGGGGCTCCGCGATGGCGAAGTCCAACGTGACCCTCAACGTGGCGCACAAAGTGATCCACTCAGGTCAGGCCCTGCGCTTCGCGGGGGTGGTCGGTGATGACTCCGGGCTGCGGAAGGCGCGGTACTGCCTCGAGGTCCGGGGGCCTCAGCAGCACTGGCGGCGGATGGGCAAGTGTGTCATGCCGTACCACGCCGACGGCTGGACCGCCGACTTCCGGCTCGACACCAGCCCGCTCGAGCGCGGCCGGTATGCCTTCCGCGCCGTTGGCGTCGGCCTGGGCCATCGGCACGCCGAGATCTACGGGCCGTCTCCGTCGGTCCGCGTGACCGTGCGCTGAAGCCCGCCCCGAGGCAGAAGCGCTCGGTAGCGGACCCGCCGGCTGCGACAAGACTGCGACTTGACGTGGACGGCACCCCGACACGGGCTCGGCACAGTCGGCGCCATGACACAAGTTCAGCCGACCAAGGCCGCTCGGACGACCACCGGGCGCAAGCCGCATGTGCCCGCGTTGGACGGGTTGCGAGGTGCCGCGATCCTCGGGGTGCTGCTGTTCCACACCGGTCACCTGTCCGGAGGGTTCCTGGGCGTGGACCTGTTCTTCGCCCTTTCCGGTTACCTCATCACCGATCTGCTGCTGCGGGAGATCGAGGCGACCGGTGGCGTGGCGCTGGTCGCCTTCTGGGGTCGGCGGATCCGTCGGCTGCTGCCCGCGCTGGCGACCATGCTCGGCGGTGTCACCGTGCTGGTGTGGGCGGTGGGACCGCCGGACATGGTGCGGGCGACGCTCTCGGACGGCCCGTGGGTGCAGCTGAACCTCGTCAACTGGCATCTGCTCGCGGAGTCGGCCGGCTACTGGGACCGATTCGGGCCGGCCCGGGTGTTCGAGCACCTGTGGAGCATCGCGGTCGAGGAGCAGTTCTACCTGGTGTGGCCGGTGCTCCTGCTGGTCATCGCCCGGGGTGGGCGGCGGGTGGATCGCCGGGTCGCGGCGACCGCGGGCCTGGCCTCGGCCGTCTCACTGGTGTTGATGATCACGTTCGCCGGCTCTGCGGACCCCAGCCGGGTCTACACCGGTACCGACACTCGGGCGTTCTCGCTGTTGCTGGGCGCTCTGGTCGCCACTCGGCCGGTGCGTGCCGTGCTGGCCCGTACGGCCGGCCGATGGGCAGGTGCCGTGTCGGCGTCGCTGGTGGTCGGAATCGGCGCGGCGTGGTTGCTCGTCGACGGGGTGAACTCGCCCTGGCTGTACACCGGCGGGCTCTTCGCGCACTCACTGGCCGCCGCGGTGCTGATCGGGCTGTGTGCGCAGGCGCCGCACGCGCTGGTCGCCGGAATCCTCGCTCGGCGGCCACTGAGGTGGCTGGGGCTGATCTCCTACAGCCTGTACCTGTGGCACTGGCCCGTCTTCGTGCTGCTCTCCGCACAACACGGCTGGATCCGGACGGCCGCGGCGTGCGCCGTGTCGATCGGCCTGGCAGCCCTGTCGAAATATCTGGTCGAGGACCCGATTCGATTCCGCGCCACGTGGGCCCGGGGGCGGAGCGGGGTGCTCGCGTTCGCGGTACTCATGGTCGGGCTGGCCGTGTTGTGGCAGGCGCTGCCCGCCCCGGCTCCGACCACCATCGACATCACCAAGCTGGGCTGATCACCTGATCACCTGATCACCTGATCGCCGGATCGCCGGATCAGCGGATCATCTGATCAGCGGGCAGGTGCGCTGCTTGGCCGACTCCGAGGTGGCCGTCGTGAAGATGACCTGCACCTTCATGGTCCTGGATCCGCCGCTCTGCACGTTGACGCCCAGTGCGGTGCAGACGATCTGGTCGATGCCCAGCGGCGTCACCTCGTAGATGGCCAGCGGCACCCTCAGCCGGATCACGCCGGGCGTGGTGGTCACCACGACCTGTGTCGTCGAGTTCGATGCGATCCCCGTGTGCAGGTTCGAGCCGCCGGGCCCGGCCAGCAGCCACGACATCGCCTCGGAGATCGTGCCGAGGTGACCGCTCGGGCGTAGCTGGGGCCGGAGTCGCTGGTGCGCGTCGACGAAGTACAGCGTCATCCCGGGGGCCACGCCCGTCGGTGCCTGACCCGCGTCGGTCACCCCGGATGGCTGGACGCCGCAGCCCGCGAGCAGCAGAACCACTGCCGCCCACCAGATCCGCTTCACAGGTCCTCCAGGTTTCGCGGCAGCCGCAGTACGAACCGGGCACCGCGACCGCCGGCGTTGCCCGCGGTGAGGTCGCCGCCGTGCAGGCGGGCGTTCTCCAGCGCGATCGCCAGCCCGAGGCCACTGCCCGGGGTGCGGGCACGAGCGGCGTCGGCCTTGTAGAAGCGATCGAACACGTGCGGCAACACGTGCTCGGGCAGGCCCGGTCCGCTGTCGGTGACCTCGACCCGCACCTGCTCGCGGGCCGCCGAGACGTGGACGCGCACCAGCGGTTCACCGTGCCGTAGCGCGTTGCCGACCAGGTTGGCCACGATGACGTCCAGCCGGCGCCGGTCCAGCCGCATGAGGATCTCCTCCGGTGCCACCAGTTCGACCCGGTCCAGCCAGCTCCGGGCGCGCAGGCAGTCCCGTACGGCGCCGGCCACGTCGACCTCCTCCACCCGCAGTCGGGCGGTACCGGCGTCGAAGCGAGACACCTCCATGAGGTCCTCCACCAGCCGGACCAGCCGGTGGGTCTCGGTGATCGCCAGCTGCGCGGACTCGCGGGCGTCCGCCGCCATCCCGTCGGCCGCGGTGGCCAGGACCTCCACCACCGCCGTCAGCGTGCTCAGCGGGGTGCGCAGCTCGTGGGAGACGTCTGCGGCGAACCTCCTGGCGTCGGCCTGCATCCGCCGCATCGCCGCCATCGACGTCTGCACCGACTCCGCCATCTCGTTCATGGTGACGGTCAGCTCGGCCAACTCGTCGGCGCCCTGGGGCGGCGACCGGGCGTCGAGGTCGCCGGCGGCCAACCGGCGCGCGGTGTCGCGGAGTTCGCGCACCGGCCGCAGCACGCTGCGCGCGGCCAACAGCGCCAGCAGTACCGCCAGCGGCAGCGCCAACGCGGCGGTGCCGGCCGCGGACCTGGTCAGGCCGTCGACCTGCTGCTCGACACCGGTGAGGTCGCGCACGGAGTACACCTCGATACCGGACGGGACGCGTGCACCGTCTGGCTTGGTGATCAGGATGCGGGTGCCGACCAGGAGCCAAGGCCTGCCATTGGCGGTGATCCGCTGCGTGACGAGCCGGTTCTGGGTGCGCACGGCGGTGCGCAGCGCGTCGGTGACCAGATCGGTGCCGGTGCCGTCCACGGATCGCAGGTTCCGGTAGGTCACCAGCGTGTTCACACCGACGGCCGCACGCAGCCGGTCGAGCGCGCCCTGGTCCGGCGGATAGGTCAGCTGGGGGGTGATCGCGCCGATCTGTTCGGCGATGGTCCCGGTGAGCCGCTGCTGAGTCGATCTGACCAGCGCGGTGCTCGCCGATCCGGCGCTCGACCAGGCCGCCGCGGCGGCACCGAGCACGGTCACCAGCACGAAGGCGACCAGCAGCCGGGCGCGCAGCCCACGCGGCCACAGCCGCCTGGTCATACCGGGCCGAACCGGTAGCCGAACCCGCGCACGGTCTGCACGTACTCCGGCTTCGCCGGATCGGCCTCGATCTTCGCCCGCAGCCGCTGCACGCAGTTGTCGACCAGGCGGGAGTCACCGAGGTAGTCGTGCTCCCACACCTCCTCCAGCAACTGCTGCCGGCTGAACACCCGGCCGGGAGCCCGGGACAGGGTCAGCAGCAGCCGCAGCTCGGTCGGAGTCAGCGTCACCGGTTCGCCGTGCAACGACACTGTCAGCGCCGTGGTGTCGACGCGAAGATCGCGGTGCACTCGTAGGCCGTCGGGGGCGCCGGTGCTGCGGCGCAGCACCGCGCGGATCCGCGCGTCGAGCACGGTGGGCTGTGCCGGCTTGACGACGTAGTCGTCGGCACCGGCCTCCAGGCCGCCGACGACATCGAAGTCCTCGCCACGCGCGGTGAGGATGATCACGGGCACCTCACTGGCCGCCCGGATGCGGCGGCACACCTCGAATCCGTCGATGCCCGGCAGCATCAGGTCGAGCACCACCAGGTCCGGCGCGGACGTGCGGAACTCACGCAGCCCGTCCTCGCCGGTGTCCGCCGTGCGGACGTCGTGGCCATGTCTGCGAAGCGCGAGCTGGAACCCGCGCCGGACCAGGGGATCGTCCTCGATGAGCAGAATCGCCGCCACCCGTCGAGTATGGACAATCCCGGGCCGGCTCGACGGTGGCGGCGGTCCTCTGCGACACAACCGCGACACGGCGGCGGAGGCACCGGGACACGGCGGCGGCACCGTCGAGGCCATGACCAAGACACGAAGCATCGTTCTCGGCCTGACCGGGCTGCTTCTGCTGACCGCCGCCTGTTCCGGCCGGTCCACCGCGACCGACGCATCCCCGACCCGGAGCTCCTCCGGACCGGGGCTGTCCAAGGTGCTCTTCCTCGGCGACTCCATCGCGGCGGGCGAGGCGCTGCCCCTGGCCGCCGCGTTCAAGGCGAGCCGCGCCGGGTTCCAGTCGATCGCCGCCGACGGCGGCGGGAACGTCGTCGGGCCGTTCTCCGACAAGAACTGGAAGAAGCTGCCCGAGCAGATCACCTCCGCCGAACCCACCGTGGTCGTCTACCAGCTCACCACCTATGACTGGGGCAGCCCGCAGGCGCAGCGGGCCGCCTACGACAAGCTGCTGACCACGGTGACGGGGGCCGACGCGAAACTGATCTTCGTCACCGCGCCACCGATCAGGCCCGACGACTTCTACAAGCCGCACATGGCCGACCTGCGCCGCGCCCCGCGCACCGCCCGAACCGTCGCGGCGGGTTCCTCGGGCCGGGCCGACGTGCTCGACGCCGGCGCGGTGTGGGGCAGCACCTACCAGCGGGTCAAGGACGGCAAGGCCGACCGCAGCACCGACGGCATCCACACCTGCCCGCAGGGTGCCGCTCGGTTCACCGACTGGCTGCTCACCGAGCTGGCGAAGCGGTTCCCCGGCTTCACTCCTGCGTCACCGCGGGCCTGGGCCAACACCGGCTGGTCGGCGGACGCCCACTTCAAGGGCTGCTGACCATCGCCCCGAAACTCAGCGCGTGGGCGGGAGGAACGTCGGCGGGTTCGTGGCGCCCGGAGCACCGCCGAGCCACTCCGGTACGGGCGTGGGACCGCCGCCGTACGACGGCGGCGGTGGCGGCGGCGGGCCGCCCATCGGGATCACCGCCGGCTGTGCGAAACCGGGCGGGACACTGACCGCGAGCGGCATACCGCGCCGGGCGATCGCGGCTCGCCGGGCGGCACGCTCGGCGAGCCGGCGTTCCTCTCGGTGGCGGCGTTCGGCGAGCACGGCCGACAGGACGATCTCAGGCCGGTGACCCGACGGCGGTGGCGGGCTGATGTAGGTGAGGACCTCGTCGGTGAGCCGCCGCCCCATCTCGTCGCGGACGCGCGGGGCGAGCTCCCAGAACCGCGTGAGGTACTGCCGTGCGGCCATGGCGATGCCGTCCGGCAGCCGGGACAGCTCCAGGGAGTGCGCCCAGGGGGCGAGCGGCGGCGGCATGATCGCGACCGGGCCCAGCATGACGTTCACCGGCACCCGGTCCTGGATGACGATCGTGCCCGCGAAGATGTCGCCGAGCCGTTTCCCGCGCGGGCTCACGAGAGACGCGATGAGCGCCGGAGAGCCGAACAGCGTCCAGAACTCCAGGAACCCGGCCAGCGCCCGTACCAGGGCCTGACGGAAGCGCTCCGGGCCGCCGTCGTCGGCGACCACCCGCAGTCCCAGGGCGAGCTTGCCGAGCGTACGGCCGCGGGTGAGCGTCTCGGTGATCGTCGGATAGCCGACCAGCACGCCGACGACCATCACGAGCGCCAGGCCGATCGTGACCGCCGAGTCCGACACGCGTGCCGACAGCCCCACGAAGATCATGCAGAAGTAGAGCACCATGAGCTGCAGCAGCACGTCGATGAACAGGGCGAGCGCGCGGCTGGCCAGCCGCGCCACCCGGATATCGAGCGCGACGGCCTCACCGGTGACGAGTTCGGGCACGCTGCCCCTTCCAGTCGGGCGGTTCGGTCAAGCCGGGAGGACTCCCGTGAACGGTAGTCTGCCGGGTTGTGGACGTCGACGCCTTCGTAGCCGCGCACAACGCCGAATGGCGGCGCCTCGAGCAGCTCGTCAACCGTGGCACGCGCAAGCTGAGCGGCGCGGAGATCGACGAGCTGGTCGAGCTCTATCAGCGGGCGGCCACCCACCTGTCGGTGGTGCGCTCCAGTTCGCCGGAGCCCGCGCTGGTCGGCCGGCTGTCGAGCCTGGTCGCGCGGGGCCGGGCAGCGGTGACGGGCGCGCAGGCGCCGATGTGGCGAGACGCCGCTCGCTTCCTCACCGTGTCGTTCCCGGTGACGGCCTACCGGATGCGCTGGTGGTGGCTCGGATCGGCGGTGCTGTCCAACATCGTTTCGCTGGTGCTCGCCATCTGGGTCGCCCGTAACCCGCAGGTGCAGACGTCGCTGCTGTCCCCGGAACAGATCAAGCAGCTGGTCGACCACGACTTCGCCAACTACTACACCGATCACGCCGCCGGGGCGTTCGCGTTCCAGGTGTGGGTCAACAACGCCTGGGTCTCCGCGCAGGCACTGATCTTCGGGATCCTGCTCGGCATCCCGACCGTCCTCGTGCTGTGGGGCAACCAGCTCAACCTCGGCGTCTCCGCCGGGCTGATGTTCGCCCACGGCAAGGGAGCGATCTTCTTCGGCCTGATCCTGCCGCACGGGCTGCTGGAGCTGACGGCGGTGTACCTCGCGTCGGCCGCGGGCCTGCGGCTCGGCTGGACGATCATCGACCCGGGGCCCCGCCGGAGAGGGCAGGCCCTCGCCGAGGAGGGCCGGGCGGCGATGAGCGTCGCGATCGGCCTGATCGGCGTGCTCGCCGTCTCCGGCGCGATCGAGGGCTTCGTCACCGGCCACGTGCACGTCACCTGGCTGCGCATCGCCATCGGCGTCGTCGCCGAGACCGCCTTCCTGACGTACGTCATCGTCTTCGGCCGCCGCGGCGCCGAGGAAGGCGAGATCGGCGACGCGGAGCTGGTCCCCGACGCCGCCCCGATCGCCGCCTGACCGATCGCGGATCGCCGGGAGGCCTTCCCGATCGCGCCGGTCATCCTCGGCGGCCCTGGTGTCGGTCTGCGCTGTGTCGACGGCGACTACTACTTCTGGACGCGGCACGCGCAGGAGGTCTTGGACGTTCTGGAGTCGGCCGGGATCCCCGTCGACCCGAGCCCCCGCCGGCTACGCGGGAGCTCATTGACCGGTGTCCGGTGGGGTCGGGTCAGAGGCGGCCGGCGGCCTTGAGGGAGAGGTAGGCGTCGGCGAGGGCGGGGGCGATCTCGTCCGGGGGAGCGTCGACGACCTCGACGCCGTACTTGCGGAGCTCGGTGGTGACGCGGCGGCGTTCGGCGCGGGCGCGTTCGGCCGCGGCGGCGTCGTAGACGGCCGCAGCGTCGCCGCGGGCCGTCGCCATCTCCGTCACCCGCGGATCGCTCACCGCCGCGACCAGGACGAGGTGCTTGGCGGTCAGCTGGGGCAGCAGCGGCAGCAGGCCCTCCTCGACCGCGGTGGCGTTGAGGTCGGTCAGCAGCACTACGAGGCACCGCTGCCGGACGCGGGAGAGCAGCGCCGAGACCATGCCCGCCGCGTCGGCCTCGATCAGCTCCGGCTCCAGCGGCGCCATGGCGCGCACCATCGCGGTCAGCACCTCGGTGCGGGCGGCGCCCTCGACCCGGGCGCGGACCCTCCGGTCGTACGCGAGCAGGTCGACGCGGTCCCCGGCCCGGGAGGCCAGCGCGCCGAGCAGCAGCGCGGCGTCCATGGAGCAGTCGAGGCGGGGGATGTCGCCCACGCGCCCGGCGGCGGTCCGGCCGGTGTCGAGCACGAGGTAGATCCGCCGGTCCCGTTCGGGCCGCCAGGTGCGGACGACGACGTCGCTGCGGCGCGCGGTCGCCCGCCAGTCGATCGAGCGGACGTCGTCGCCGTCGACGTACTCCCGCAGGGAGTCGAACTCGGTGCCCTGGCCGCGGATCAGCGCGACGTGCTGGCCGGTGAGCTCCCGCAGCCGCGCCAGTTTGGCGGGCAGGTGGCGGCGGGAGGGGAACGCGGGCAGGACCCGGACCGTCCACGGCGCGCGCCGGTTCAGCTGGCGGGCGGCCAGCCCCAGGGGGCCGTACGACCGCACGGTGACCGCGACGGCCGAGCGGTCGCCTCGGCGGGTGGGGACGAGGCGGGTCTCGACACGGCGGCGCTCACCCGGCGGGATCGCCACATTGACCGTACGAGGCGACGCGCCGGCACTGGGCGGCCAGGCGTCGCGCAGCCGGCCCCGGAGCCGCCGGGGGCCGGGGTTCTCGACGATCAGGGCGACGGTGGTCTCCTCGCCGAGGCGCACGTTGGTGCCGCCCGCGCGGTGCAGGCGCAGGCGCCGTACATTTCCCGCCAGCGTCAGGTCGGCGGCGACGAGCGCGACCAGCACGCCGTTGACGGCGAGCAGCGTCCACCAGCTCGGCACGAGCACGAGGACGACCGCGCCGAGGACGGCCAGCAGCCCCGTGCGCCCGGTCAGCGCCATGCCCGGCTCCCGCTCATCGAGGAGCGGGGACGGTGGTGAGGATGCCCTCGAGCACGCCGTCCGTCGTCGCGCCTTCCAGCTCCGCCTCGGGCCGCAGCTGCACGCGGTGCCGGAGGGTGGGCCGGGCGAGGGCCTTCACGTCGTCGGGCCGTACGTAGTCGCGGCCGGACAGCCACGCCCACGCGCGGGACGTCGCCAGCAGCGCCGTGGCGCCACGCGGCGACACCCCCAGCTGCAGGGACGGGGACTGCCGGGTGGCCCGGCACAGGTCGACGATGTACCCGCTGACCTTCGGGTCGACGTGGACCCGGCGTACGGCGTCGCGGCCGGCGGCCAGGTCGGCCGGGCCGGCGACCGGGGTGACGCCGGCCGCGCCGAGGTCGCGCGGGTCGAAGCCGGACGCGTGGCGCTGCAGCACCGCGATCTCGTCGTCGCGGGAGGGCACCGGGACGTTGAGCTTCACCAGGAACCGGTCGAGCTGGGCTTCCGGCAGCGGGTAGGTGCCCTCGTACTCGACGGGGTTCTGCGTGGCGCAGACGACGAAGGGGTCGGGCAGCGGGCGGGGCTCGCCCTCGACCGACACCTGCCGCTCTTCCATCGACTCGAGCAGGGACGCCTGGGTCTTGGGCGGCGTCCGGTTGATCTCGTCGGCGAGCAGGAGGTTCGTGAAGACCGGCCCCTCCCGGAACTCGAACTCCGAGGTGCGGTTGTCGTAGATCAGCGAACCCGTGACGTCACCCGGCATCAGGTCGGGGGTGAACTGCACGCGCTTGAAATCCAGCTTCAGCGCCTGGGCGAGGGTCCGGACCAGCAGGGTCTTGGCGACGCCCGGAACGCCCTCGAGCAGGACGTGGCCTCGGCACAGCAGGGCGATGACCAGGCCGGTCACGACGGAGTCCTGGCCGACGACCGCCTTGGCGACCTCTCCGCGCAGTGCGGTCAGCGCCGTACGGGCGTCCTCGCCCCCGATGTCGTGTGGAATTTCCGTCAAGAGTTGCGAACCAACCTTTCCAGGTCGTCGAGGACGCCGGCGAGCCATACGAGCCCGGCGTCGTCCACTGGGGGAGGACCGTACAGGGCGGCGCCGACCTCCGCCTGCTCTCGCCCGGTGTGCGCCGCGATCGCCGCGACGATCTCGGCGGCCATGCCGGGATCGGACGCCGCGCTGCGCGGCATGCCGAGCAGGCCCGTGAGGCGTTCGAGGGCGCCGGCGCGCAGCGCCTCCGCGGCCCGGTCGGCGGCCCGCCGCGAGCGGTACAGCCGGGCGCGGCCCTCGACGGCCTCGGCGGAGCGCACGATGACCGGGAGCGGCTCGACCACGATCGGGCCGAGGCGCCGGGCCCGCCACAGCGCCACGAGGACGACGGCGATGACGATCTGCAGCACGGCCAGCTTGACCCCGAACGGGACCAGCTCGGTGAACGACTTTTGCCCGCCGCTGCCCGGCGAGGGCAGGTTCGGGATCAGCCAGACGGCGTTCGACCGGGTCTCGATCAGGTTCATGGCGAGTGCGGCGTTGCCGTGCTCGTCGAGGTGCTCGTTCGTGAGCGGCCGGGTCGCGCCGAGCACGGTGACCGTCGCGCCGTTCACGGGGAGCTGCACGAGGCCCGCCCCCTGGTCGTCGGAGTAGCACTTCGTGGCCTGGTCCGGCGCGGTGTAGGTGGTCGCCCCGAGGAAGTCGACGCTGCCCGCGTAGGCCGCGGCGGGCAGGGTGCAGCCGGGCTCGGGCGTGCCCCAGGCCGTGCTCTTCGCGTCGACGCCCGGGGCCAGGGCCTTGAGCGTCTCGCTGGTCGGGGTGACGAGGAGCCGGTCACCGGGCGCGTCGCGCAGAGTGGTCAGGTCGGCGGCCACCAGGCGCTCGGAGCGGACCACGACGAGGACGGCGTCCGGCTGGGCCCGCAGCCGCTCGGCGGCGGCGGACGCGTTGCGGACGACAGTGACGGGCGTGCCGTGCCGCCGGGTGATCTCCGCGAGGGCCTGGGAGCCCTGCTGCCCGGGGGATTCCGGATCGAGGAGCTCCGAACCGGTCCGCGGGCGCATGAGGGCGATGAGCACGCCCAGGATGACCAGGGCGAGCACCGCGACGAGGATGCCCCGGGACCGCCGCCAGCGGTGCCGCGCCACCTGCCCGGCGCTGGCCGGCTCGGCGGCCGGTGGAGCCTGCAGGGCCGTCATGAGACGCCACCGAGCGGAACCGGGCGCGCGTCGCGCAGCCGGGTGTCGAGCTCGACGAGCCGCCCGTAGCCGTCCGCGTCGCCCTGCCGCCCGCCATACCAGACGTCGTCGAACAGCCGCACGCCCGCGGCGAGGGCGTCGGCGTGATCAGGCAGCGCTTCGCCGGCCTCGGCCGCCAGCTCGTCGGCGGTACGGCCGGGCCGGGGCGGGACGATCGCGCGTTCTTCGAGGTCGCGGGCGATCGCGCGGAGACGCTCGCGGATCGCCTCCGGCCACTCGCCGGCGGCGGCGTGGCGCTCGGCGGTGGCCCGATGGTCCTCGGCGGTGGCGGTGCCGGGACCGAGCAGAGGCTTCGGCCCGGCGGCGTTGCGGCGCACGCTGCCGATTCGCCACCAGACGGCGGCGACCACCACGACGAGCAGGGCGAACAGGACGACGAAGCCGAGCCAGCCGCCGCCTCCGCCACCTCCGACGCCGGTCAGGCTGTGGTAGAGCTCGTTGAGCCAGTCGCTGATCTTGTTGAAGATGCGCTCGACGAACGAGGGATCGTCCTGGTGGTAGACCGGCTTCTGGAGCTCGCGGCGGGCCAGCTCGCGCGCCGGGTCACGGGCGATCGGCGGACCGCCTCCGTACGAGAGCAGCGGGATCATCGGCGCCACCCCGGAGGAGGCGGCGGCGTCGGCGGCCGGGGCGGCTCGGAGGGTCCGGGCGGCATCTGCGGCGCGGGCGGCGGCTGCGGCGTCCCGTAGGCCTGGCCGGTCGGAGGCGGGGGCGTCCCGAAGCCTTGGCCGGGCCGAGGCGCGACGAGGACCTGGCGCGGCATCTTCGGCTGGGGACCCGACCCGGCCGCGGTGAGCGGACCGGGCAGCCAGGCGGCGAGCGGGTCGGCCGGCGGCTCCATCTGGAGCTCCAGGTCGAAGGCCTCCCGCCGCATGCGCCGGTCGGCGTACATCAGTGCGATCACTCCCGCGTTGAACGGGTTGACGAGCGTGCCGGCGATGACGCGGCCCACCGCGCCGACGGCGATGACGGCCACGAGCATCCAGCCGTGCGGCGACTTGTCGAAGGCCAGCATGATCTCCTGGGCGACCGCGAACGGCACCGGGAGCACGAGGAACTCGACGAACAGCGTGATGACGAGCGCCAGGGTGAGCGAGCCCATCATCCGCCACCAGCGGCCGCGTACGAGCTCGGTCGACCGGCGGAGGGCGGCGCGGACGCCCCGGCGCTCGAGGACGGCGGCGGGGGTGGCGAAGGCGAACCAGACGTAGCCGGTCACCATCAGCACCAGTGCGAGCGGAACCCCGAAGATCGCCGTGAGGGCCTGGACGGCGTCGGGGGCGTGGGCGGCGATCGCCGCGACGAGCGGGGCGAGGGGCAGCGCCACGGCGAGCAGCACGATCGCCAGGACGGCCGCCGCGGTGCCGATGAGGCGTGCCCGGCTCGACCGCGTGGCCTGCCAGGCCTGGCCGAACGGGGTGGCGCGGCCCAGCAGCGTACGCCCCATGACCGGCGCGAGGAGCCCGCTGAGCAGGAGCACGACGTACGCGGTGAGGAACAGCGAGACGAGGGAGGTGACCGACGCGAGGCCGAGGGTGCGGGTGACCTCCACGGGCGTCCGGACGTCGGCCTGGATTCGCCCGCCGAGCACGATGTACTGCACGGCCGTGACGATCACCTGGACGATCGCCGTGAGGATCGCCGACAGGCCGAGCGTGGCCCGTGGGTTGCGCCGAACGTAGGTGATCGCTCCGTCGAGGAGCTCCGAGACGCCGAGAGGGCGCAGCGGGATCTCCGTCTCGAGAGTGTCGTCGGCGGCGACGGCGGGCTCCGGCGGCGCGGCCTCGGACCGGGTGCTTTCGGGCAGAGCGGAGCCGGGTGTCGCCCAGGCCCCTGAATCCGCCATGCCAGCTCCCCACCCGCCGATTACCCGGTCAATCCTGCCATGTGGCGGGGACCGGAGTGATCGGTCGCGGGGATCCGCGTGATCCGGCGACCGTACGCGCCCAATGGGGGCAAACTGGGGGCGTGGATGTGCTGCGGTGGTGCGAGCCGCCCGAGGGGCCCGCGCTCGCTCTACTCGACCAGACGCGGCTTCCGCGTGAGGAGGTCGTTCTGGTCTGCCGCGATGTTCCCGCCGTCGTCGCGGCGATCAAGAGTCTCGCCGTCCGCGGCGCCCCGTTGCTCGGCATCGCCGGGGGGTACGCCGTCGCGCTGGCCGCCGCGCTCGGCCAGGACGTCCCGGCGGCCGCGCGGGCGCTCGCCGGCGCCCGGCCCACCGCGGTGAACCTCGCCCGGGGCGCCGAACGCGTGCTCCAGGCGTACGAGGAGGGGCGTTCGGCGGTGTCCGAGGCGCACGCCATCGCGGCCGAGGAGGCGGAGGCATCCGCCCGGATGGCGGCGTACGGGCTGACGCTGGTGCCCGAAGGTGGCCGGATCCTGACGCACTGCAACACCGGGGCCCTCGCCGCGGGCGGCGACGGTACGGCCCTGGCGGTCGTGGTCGCGGCGCACCGCGCGGGCCGGCTCAAGATGCTGTGGGTCGACGAGACCCGCCCCCTGCTGCAGGGGGCCCGGCTCACGGCCTACGAGGCCGGACGCCACGGGCTGCCGTACACCGTGCTGCCGGACGGCGCGGCGGCCTCGCTCTTCGCCGCCGGCGAGGTCGACCTGGTCGTGGTGGGGGCCGACCGCATCGCGCGGGACGGAAGTGTGGCCAACAAGATCGGGACGTACGCCCTGGCGGTGCTCGCGCACCACCACGGTGTGCCGTTCGTGGTCGTCGCGCCGACGAGTACCGTTGATCTTGAGGCACGGTCCGGGAGCGATATTCCGATCGAACAGCGCGATCCGGTGGAAGTCACTACGATCGCCGGTCAACCCGCAGCGCCGCTCGGGAGTCCTGTCTACAATCCGGCGTTCGATGTGACTCCGGGCGAACTGGTGAATGCCATCGTCACCGAGCGTGGGGTCATCGCGCAGGTAAACGAAGGTAGCCTGGCAGCCCTGGGCGACCGCCTCCCCAAACGCGACGATGAGGGGTCATGAAGGGACGCGTGCTGGTCGTCGATGACGACCTGGCTCTGGCCGAGATGCTCGGCATCGTGCTCCGCGGCGAAGGCTTCGAGCCATCGTTCGTGCACGACGGTGACAAGGCGCTCGAGGCGTTCCGGGAGACCCGGCCCGACCTCGTGCTGCTGGACCTGATGCTCCCCGGCATCGACGGGATCGACGTGTGCCGTCAGATCCGCGCCGAGTCCGGCGTGCCGATCGTGATGCTGACCGCCAAGAGCGACACGGTCGACGTCGTCCTCGGCCTCGAATCCGGCGCCGACGACTACATCGTCAAGCCGTTCAAGCCGAAGGAACTGGTCGCGCGGGTGCGCGCCCGGCTGCGTCGCACCGACGACCCGACGCCGGAGCTGCTCCAGATCGGTGACATCTCGATCGACGTGGCGGGCCACTCGGTGAAGCGGGGCGACCGGCACATCCCGCTGACGCCGCTGGAGTTCGACCTGCTGGTCGCGCTGGCCCGCAAGCCGCGTCAGGTGTTCACCCGCGAGGTGCTGCTCGAACAGGTGTGGGGCTACCGGCATGCCGCCGACACGCGGCTGGTCAACGTCCACGTCCAGCGGCTCCGCGCGAAGATCGAGAAGGACCCCGAGCATCCGGAGATCGTCGTGACCGTGCGCGGCGTCGGATACAAGGCGGGCCCGGCATAACGGCTCTTCGACCCCCCGCGAGTAGTCCATGAAAGCGTGGATCACGCTGACGTCGGCGGCCCGCCGCGGCCTGCGAGTGGTCCGCCGGTCCGTCCGTGCGGCGCTGCGCACGGCGTACGTCAGGTGGCGCCGGTCACTGCAGGCCCGGGTCGTGACGACGACGCTCGTCGTGTCCGCCCTGGTCGTGGCGGTGCTCGGCGTCTTCCTCATGCAGCAGATCACCACCGCGCTGCTGGAGGCCAAGGAGCGCGCGGCGCTCCTCCAGCTCGACGAGGGCGTCGGCGTCGCGCAGCGGCAGCTGGCCGGCGGCGGCTCGGACAACTCCGAGACCACCAAGAGCAGGCTCAACTCGATCGTCACCACGCTCGCCCACCGGAGCGGCCCGTCCGGCCTCTACGAGGTGATCATCCTCGACCGCGACGACCCCGGCAGCGTCGGCTTCAGCTCCAACTGGATCCGGCTGAAGAGCGTCCCGGCGGTGCTGATGCACCAGGTCGAGCAGTCGGACGCGAGCAAGCCCTACCGGACGTACGGCACGCTCACCTATGACGACGGGTCCTCGAAGCCCGGCCTGATCGTCGGCACCAAGCTGAGCCGCTACCAGCTGTACTACCTGTTCCCGCTGACGCAGGAGCGGCAGAGCCTGGAAGTCGTCCAGCAGACCATCCTCGGCGTCGGCGCGGCGCTCGTGCTGCTGCTCGCGGCGATCGCCTCGATCGTCACGCGCCAGGTGGTCGTCCCGGTGCGCATGGCGGCCCAGGCCGCCGAGCGCCTGGCCGCGGGCCGGCTCGAGGAGCGGATGAAGGTCCGCGGCGAGGACGACCTGGCCCGGCTCGCCACCTCCTTCAACGACATGGCGGCCAACCTTCAGGAGAAGATCGTCCAGCTGCAGGAGCTGTCGCAGGTCCAGCGCCAGTTCGTCTCGGACGTCTCCCACGAGCTGCGCACGCCGCTGACCACGGTCCGGATGGCCTCCGAGGTGCTGTACGAGGCGCGCGAGGACTTCGACCCGATGGCGGCCCGCTCCGCCGAGCTGCTGCACAGCCAGTTGGAACGCTTCGAAGGGCTGCTGGCCGACCTGCTGGAGATCAGCCGGTACGATGCCGGGGCCGCCACGCTCGACATCGAGCCCATGGACGTCCGCGACCTCGTGCTCCGGGCCGTCGGCTACACCGAGGATCTGGCCGAGCGCAAGGGCAGCAAGATCATTCAGCAGTTGCCGGGCGAGGCGACGATGGCCGAGGTCGACCGCCGCCGTGTCGAACGCATCCTGCGCAACCTCTTCGTCAACGCGATCGAGCACGGCGAGGGCAAGGACATCGTCGTCAGCGTCGCCGCGGACCGCGACGCCGTGGCCATCGCCGTCCGCGACCACGGCTGCGGTCTGCGGCCCGGCGAGACGAACATGGTGTTCGACCGGTTCTGGCGCGCCGACCCGGCGCGCGCCCGTACGACGGGCGGCACCGGCCTCGGGCTGTCGATCTCGATGGAGGACGCCCAGCTGCACGGCGGCTGGCTGCAGGCGTGGGGCGAGCCGGGCAAGGGCTCGCAGTTCCGGCTGTCACTGCCCCGGGTGGCCGGGGCCGAGCTGCGCGGATCGCCGCTCCCGCTCGTCCCGCCGGAGATCGAACTTCAGCGCGCGCCGTACGCCGAGCTGGAACTGGAGGCGGACGCGTGAGGTTCCGGATCTTCACGGTCGTTCTCGTGACGCTCCTTGCGGGCGGCTGTGTCGGCGTCCCGCAGGGCGGCCGGGTGCTGAGCGGCAACGCCGGCGGCGCGGAGCAGCCGATCGACGATCCGTACGTCCGGATCATCCCGGTCGGACCCGAACGCGACTGGCCTCCCACCATGATCGTCCAGGGCTTCCGTACGGCCTCGTCCAGCTTCGACGGGGAGAACGGCGAGCACCAGGTCGCCCGTTCGTACCTCGCCTGCGCGTCCTGCTGGAAGCCGGGGGCCGCGTCGATCGTGTACGACCAGCTCGACACCCCGACCTCCGAGGACGACGGCCCGGGGCGGGCGACGGTCACGCTCCAGGGCACCCAGCTCGGCAAGATCGGCGCTGACGGGCAGTACATCGCGGACAAGCGGGCTTTCAAGCAGGTCTTCCACCTGCGCCAGGACGCCCAGCGGCAGTGGCGCATCACCGAGCCGTTCCCGCCGGAGCTGCTGCTCAGCCGCGACGACGTCACCCGCGCCTTCCGCACCCTCGACCTGTACTTCTTCGCGCCCGACGCGCAGGTGCTCGTACCCAACCCGGTGTTCATCCCGCTCGTCAGCCGGTCGTGGCTGGCGACCCAGCTCGTGAAACAGCTGATCGCCGGTCCGACGACGTGGCTCAAGAACGCCTCCGTACGCTCGGCGTTCCCGGCCGGCACCAAGCTGCGCAGCCTGGACGTGAGCGGCGGTGTGGCCGCCGTCGACCTGAGCCGCCAGGCCCGCGCCGGCGACCTGCGGAACATATCGATCCAGCTGATGTGGACGCTGCGGCAGCTCCGCGAGGTCCAGCAGATGCAGCTGAAGATCGACGGCAAGGCGATCGACGTCCCCGGCGTGAGCGGGACGCTGCAGTCGACGCGGGACTGGGATGCCTTCGACCCGGACGGCAGCGGCGAACCGCAGCCGGCCTACGTCCGCCGCGCCGACGGGCGGCTCGGCCACCTGGACGGCGGCGGCGCGCCGGTCGTCCTGTCCAAGCTCCAGGTCGCCCACCCCGCGATCTCCTACGACCACCGGCAGGTCGCCGCCCTGAACGCCGCGGCGGACACGGTCACCGTCACCGACCTGCTCGGGGGAGCCACCCGGACGACGCTGCACGCCACCGCGAAGGACGGCACCTTCACCGCCCCGTCCTGGGACTCGCGGGGCAACGTCTGGGTGGCCGAGTCCACGGCCACCGGTTCCCGTCTCTGGGTGATCGAGGGAGGCACCCGGCCCGCCCCGGTGGACGGCTGGGCGCTCACGCCGTACCCGGTGAAGGCCCTGCGCATCTCCCGCGACGGCACCCGCGCCGCCGTGATCGTGAAGGTCGACGGCCGCTGGCAGGTCCAGCTCGGCCGGGTCGACCGGGCCCCGTCCGGCGGCCTGCAGGCGGAGGGGTTCATCGCGATCAGCTCGGAATTGCAGAGCGCCATCGACCTCGCCTGGAGCGCCACCGACCATCTCGCCGTCGTCGGCATGACGAACGCGAACCCGTCCCCCTCGCTGTTCGACGTGCCGGTGAGCGGCGCCCCCATCTCGCCGATGATCGGCCCCGGCGGAGAGATGACCACGGTCGCCGCCTCTCCCGGCTCACCGTTGCTGGTCACCCAGCGCGTCACGGGCTCGGCGTCGCCCAATGCCAAGACCCTCAACGTCTGCCGGCTCAGCGACCGGTTCGACGAGTGGAAGTGCTACACCGGCACCTCCGACCCCGCCTACGCCGGCTGAGACCGCTCACGCCGCGCTCCCGCCGGCTGAGACCGCTCACGCCGCGCTCCCGGGGGTTGAGGCCGTTCGCGCCGGGCTCTGGGCCGCTCTGGCCGTCTATGCCGCCGCGCCGGGCCCCGTTGGCCGCTCACCTCCCGTGGCGGCCGTTCGCGTCGTCCACAGGCCCGCTGAGAGGGCTGGTGGTCGCCGGGCGGGCACCGGCAGGCTTCGATCCATGGGACTCCTCGGCGCCGCCCTCGATCTCGTGCTGCCCCAGCGGTGCGCCGGCTGCGACGACGCCGGCGGGCTGCTGTGCGCCGCCTGCGCCGCCCTGCTCGGCGGCCCCGCCCGGCTGTGCCCGCCCCGGCCCGTGCCGCCCGGTCTGCCACGCCCCTGGGCCGTCGCGGCGTACACCGGCGCGGTGCGGCAGCTGATCGTGGCGCACAAGGAGCGTGGGCGCACCGGGCTGGCCCGGTCGCTCGGGGCCGGTCTCGCGGCGGCGGTCCGGGCGGCCGCCCGCGACACCGAGGATCCCGTCCTGCTGGTGCCGGTGCCGTCCTCCGGCGCCTCCGTACGCCGCCGCGGGTATGACCCGACCCTCCGTCTCGCGCAGGCGGCCGCCGGCGAGATGGCCCGGGCGGGCACGGCCGTGTCCGTCGCCCGGGTGCTGGCGCACCGGCGCCGGGTCGCCGACCAGTCCGGGCTGACGGCGGCCGACCGGGCGGCCAACCTCGCGGGCGCTCTCACGGCACGACGCGACCTGCGGGGCGCCACGGTGATCGTGGTGGACGACGTGATCACCACCGGGGTGACGCTCGCGGAGGCGGCCCGCGCCCTGCGGGCGGCCGGTGCGCGGGTGCGCGCGGCGGCGGTCGTGGCGGCGACGCGTCGGCACGACGAGGGGCCGGGTGATCCCGGTCACTTTCGGTAACGGATTTCCGGCCGACCTTCTCTGCGGCCGTTCAGGGCGGTAGGGGCCGGCCGAGCCGCGCGCCGCGCGCGCCGGCCGCCCGGATCGGCCCGGATGATCACATTCGGTGGCACATCCGACGCGAACGGTGGCGCGCTCTGGGCGCATCGTGGCCCGCCTTACGCGAACCGCGAAATCCGTCCGTCCGGGGCCGCCTCCGGCAGGCCGACCACCGTGTCTGGCCTAGTGGGCGGCCGGTCCCGCCGGGGTTCCCGAATGCCGCGTCAGGGGACCGAAACGGCCTCTGTCCATGACCGTCCGTGGTTTTCTCCGTCACACCCCCCTGACATTCGCCCGGAGAGGGGTTAGCGTTCCTCACATGACACCCGCCCGGGTCCGTGGTTGCGCCGAGCCTCTACCGGCCCGGCAAGCCGATGCCAGCCGCAGGCTAAACGGCCCACGTAAGGCGACTTTTTGTCGACCGATCACGGTGCGGCTTAGAGGTAAGTCCTGCCTCGCCGGGGGATCAGATGTCCTCCGGACCGGGAGAAGGGGAGTAGTGGCGAGAGCGCTGCGAGACCCTCAGCAGGCGGATGTGGGGACGAAGACCAGGTCGGCCGGGCGGGTGTTGTCCCCTAGGGATCCGGCGACCGATGACCGGATCCGAAGCACCTACCGAGCCCGGCGTTCCCGTCGCTGACAGGTCAGCGACCGGGGAGGAGGGGGGTCCCCCAGTGGAAATCATCGTCAAGGGTCGTCACACGGATGTGAACGACCGTTTCCGCCGACATGTGGACACCAAGATCTCCAAGGTCGAGAAGCTGGACCCGAAGGTCATGCGGATCGACGTCGAGGTCTCCCAGGAGCGCAATCCCCGGCAGTCGGACCGCCGTGAGCGCGTCGAGCTCACCATCCACTCGCGCGGTCCCGTGATCCGGGCCGAGGCCGCCGCGGACGATCGTTTCGCGGCGCTCGACATGGCCATCGGCAAGCTCGAGGCGCGGCTGCGCCGCCTGAGCGACCGGCGCAAGCCGCACGGCGGCCACGGTCCCGGGCGCGCCCGTCTCGCCATGGCACTGGCGCCGGAGACCGTCGACGCGGCCGTCGCCGCGGCTCCGGCCGAGGCTCCGGCGACGGAGACCGCGACCGACATCGCGGACTCCTGGCGCGAGGAGGTCGCCGAGCGGCCGCAGGCCGAAGAGGGCGTCGTGCCCATCTCGATGGAGGGCGACTGCCCCCTGGTGGTGCGCGAGAAGTCCCACAAGGCCGAGCCCATGACGATCGACCAGGCTCTGTTCGAGATGGAGCTGGTCGGCCACGACTTCTTCCTCTTCCGGGACAAGGACTCCGGCGACGCCAGCGTGGTCTATCGTCGGCGCGGCTGGGACTACGGCGTCATCCGGCTCGCCGAAGAGTGACGTATCGAGAAGAGTGACCTGTCGAAGAGTGACCTCGCGCTTGCGCCGCGCCATCGCCTCGACCACTCTGGTCTCGGAAGCGCCCCGCGGTGGGGCGCCCAGGACTCCCCGAGCTTGATCTCAGCCCCGCGACATGCCCAGGATTTGATCATGGGCAGGCGCACCGTTTGGAGGATGAGTTGAGCGAGACCCCCGAGACTCGCGGCACGGTCGCCGGTGATCCGATCCGCGTGATGATCGTCGACGACCACGCCCTGTTCCGCCGTGGTCTGGAGATGGTGCTCGAGGATGAGGACGGCGTCGAGGTCGTCGGGCAGTGCGGTGACGGCCAGGAGGCGATCGAGCAGGTAGGCGATCTGCTGCCGGACATCGTGCTCATGGACATCCGCATGCCGCGTCGCGGTGGCATCGAGGCGTGCACCGCGATCAAGGACCAGGTGCCGAGCGCCAAGATCGTCATGCTGACGATCAGCGACGAGGAGGAGGACCTCTTCGAGGCGATCAAGGCGGGAGCCACCGGTTACCTGCTGAAGGACGTCTCGATCGACGAGGTCGCCGACGTGGTGCGGGCCGTGCACGACGGCCAGTCGTTCATCAGCCCGTCGATGGCGTCCAAGCTCATCACCGAGTTCGCGGCGTTGGCCAAGCGCGGCGAGGAGCGGCAGCAGCAGGTCCCCGCGCCCAAGCTCACCGAGCGCGAGATGGAAGTGCTCCGTCTCGTCGCTCGGGGCCTGGGCAACCGGGAGATCGCCAAGGAGCTGTTCATCTCCGAGAACACCGTGAAGAACCACATCCGCAACATCCTCGAGAAGCTCCAGCTGCACTCGCGGATGGAGGCGGTGGTCTACGCGGTGCGGGAGAAGCTCCTCGAGATCAGCTGACGTCGGCCGTCTTCATGGAGGTCACCTGCGCGATGCGTGAAAAGCTTTTCGCGATCGGCTGAGGCCCGCGAGGAGCTTTTCGGGATCAGCTGAGGCCGGTCCTCCTCATGGCGATGGCCTGCGCCATGCGCCAGAAGCTCTTCGACATCAGCCGAGGCCGGTCTCCTTCAGGGCGGTGCTCAGCAGCGCGGCGAACTCAGGCGGATCGAGGCGCTCCACGCGTACGGCGTCGCACCCGACCCAGGAGGCCGCCTCCCGCAGCGCGTCGGCCAGGTGAGCGGCGGTGCGCTCGGCGCGGGCGGGCGTGCTCACCGCCGCCGGCTCCAGGGACGCCTTGCGAACCACAAGCGTGGCACCCTCGCGCGCCGGGTCGGCGCGGCCGATGAGCCGCCCGCCGGCGAGGAGCGGCATGGTGAAGTAGCCGTGCACGCGCTTGTCGCGCGGCACGTAGGCCTCGAGCCGATGGTCGAAGCCGAACACCCGCTGGGTGCGCTTGCGGTCCCAGACGAGCGAGTCGAACGGCGACAGCAGCGTCGTACGGTGCCGCCCGCGCGGCGGCGGGGCGGCCAGCGCCTCCGGGTGCGCCCAGGCGGCGCCCTTAGCGCCGTTGCCGCCCGCCCAGCCGGTGACCGTCACCGGGACCAGCCCGGCGGCCTCGACCACCGTGTCCACGTCCTCACCGCGGACGCGGACGTAGTCGGCCAGATCCGCCCGGGTCGCGACGCCCAGCGCCCGCGCGGCACGGCGGACGAGCGTCGTCACGCATTCGGTGTCGTCCGGATCCCACTGCCGCAGCTCGTCCGGAATCGCCCGCTCCGGCAGGTCGTACACGCGCCGCCAGCCCTCCCGCCGGGTACACACCACCTCACCGGTGGCCAGCAGGAACTCCGCGGCGATCTTCTGGTCCGTACGGTCGAACCACTCGCCGCCCTTCTTGGCGCCGCCCAGGCCCGTGACGGTGAGCGGCCCTTCGGCGCGCAGCCGAGTGAGGACGCCGACGACGGCCTCCTCGGGTGTGCGGTGCCAGTGCTTGCCGCGGCGGCGGTAGTCGCGCCGGCGGAAGGCGTACAGCGGCCAGTCCTCGATCGGCAGGATGCAGGCGGCGTGCGACCAGTACTCGAACGCGGCGGATCCGCCCCAATAGGCCCGCTCGACGCTCGTACGCCCGACCGCGCCCAGCCGGGCGTAGGCGACGAGCTCGTGGGATCGGGCCAGCACGGAGATCGTGTCGAGCTGCACCGCGCCGAGGTGCCGGAGCGCGCCGAGCGCGCGGCGGGCGTCCGGATCGCCGCGCAGCCCGGAGACCGATGCGGGCGCGACACGCCCGAGAAGGCCCTGTGCGTGCAGCTGAATCCGGCGCGCCTCATCGGCGGTCAGCTCGTGGGTCGACATGGCCCGATCGTAGGGGCCGACACCGACAAAACGCTTATGCAGGTTGAAGCCTCAAGGGGAGCTGGCCGGGTCACCCGTTCAGGAGCCCTAGGGACAGATCAGCCGTGCGGGTGCGTGGCGGCCGGGTCCGTGGCGGCCGCGGCCCCCCTGGCGCTCTCGATGGCCCGCGCGTGCAGCACGGCCGGATGGGTCTCCTCGGGGATGACGCGCGGGGCGTCGATGATCACGTCGTCGAAGATGCGCACGATCAGGCCGATCACACCACCGACCGCGACGATGCCGACTCCGAGCCAGAACAGCCACCACGACGGCCCGGAGACCATCGCGACGCCGCCGACGGCGAACCCGATCCACATCACGATGACCGCTACCCACGAACTCGGGCGGCCTCCGTGAGAACTGCCGGCCATGTGTTTTCCTCCCCGGGGATTCGCGTTCGTCGCTGAACGCGGTTCTACGTTGTGCTTTGTCGTGCGGATCCTTGCCCAGCCAACGATAAACCCGGGGCGCGCGGCCGCTGTGGCCGAGTCCCGTGATATCGACGTCGTCCCGCTGTACGGTTGGACTCGCCTACGATGACACCGTACGGGTCGTGTATGCACCGTCGGACATGACCCCCGGCGATTCCACGAATGGTTCGAGGAGCTTCCGAGAGTGCCAGTAGTCATCGACAAGATCCTTCGCGCGGGCGAAGGCAAAGTTCTGCGCAAGCTCAAGCGGATCGCCGACCAGGTCAACTCCATCGAGGAAGACTTCGTCGACATGAGCGACGCTGAGTTGCGCGCGCTCACCGAGACGTACAAGGAGCGCCTGGCCGATGGCGAGACGCTCGACGATCTTCTTCCCGAGGCGTTCGCGACCGCCCGTGAGGCTGCGAAGCGCACGCTGGGCCAGCGCCACTTCGACGTGCAGGTCATGGGCGGCGCCTCGCTGCACATGGGCAACATCTCCGAGATGCGCACAGGTGAGGGCAAGACGCTGACCTGTGTGCTGCCGGCCTACCTCAACGCGCTGTCCGGCAAGGGCGTCCACGTCGTCACCGTCAACGACTACCTGGCCAAGCGCGACGCCGAGTGGATGGGCCGCGTGCACCAGTTCCTCGGCCTCGAGGTCGGAGTGATCCTGGCCGACATGACGCCGGAGGAGCGCCGCAAGGCGTACGAGGCCGACATCACGTACGGCACGAACAACGAGTTCGGCTTCGACTACCTGCGCGACAACATGGCCTGGAGCCTGGACGAGTGCGTCCAGCGCGGCCACAACTTCGCGATCGTGGACGAGGTCGACTCGATCCTCATCGACGAGGCGCGGACCCCGCTGATCATCTCCGGCCCGGCCGAGCAGAACTCCAAGTGGTACGTCGAGTTCGCCAAGATCGTGCCGCGGCTGAAGCGCGCCACCGACGGCCCGGAGGGCGAGGACGGCGACTACCAGGTCGACGAGAAGAAGCGCACGGTCGGCATCCTGGAGACCGGCGTCGAGAAGGTCGAGGACTGGCTCGGCATCGACAACCTGTACGACTCGGTCAACACGCCGCTGGTCAGCTTCCTGAACAACGCGCTGAAGGCCAAGGAGCTGTACCGGAAGGACAAGGACTACATCGTCAACGCGGGCGAGGTCCTGATCGTCGACGAGTTCACCGGACGCGTTCTGCACGGCCGTCGCTACAACGAGGGCATGCACCAGGCCATCGAGGCCAAGGAAGGCGTCACGATCAAGGACGAGAACCAGACGCTCGCCACGATCACCCTGCAGAACTTCTTCCGGCTGTACGACAAGCTCGGCGGCATGACCGGTACCGCACAGACCGAGGCGGCCGAGTTCAACAAGATCTACAAGCTGGGCGTCATCCCGATCCCGACGAACAAGCCGATGATCCGCCAGGACGTCTCCGACGTCGTCTACAAGACGGAGCAGGCCAAGTTCGAGGCCGTGGTCGAGGACATCAAGGAGCGGCACGAGAACGGCCAGCCGGTCCTGGTCGGCACCACCTCGGTCGAGAAGTCCGAGAAGCTGTCGCGGATGCTCAAGCGGCGCGGCGTCCCGCACGAGGTGCTGAACGCCAAGCACCACGAGAGGGAGGCGATGATCGTCGCCGAGGCGGGCCGCAAGGGCGCCGTCACGGTCGCGACGAACATGGCCGGTCGAGGCACCGACATCATGCTCGGCGGCAACCCCGACCACATCGCCGACAAGGAGCTGCACACGCGCGGCCTGTCCCCGCTCGAGACTCCGGAGGAGTACGAGAAGGCCTGGCCGGATGCGATCGACAAGGCCAAGAAGGCGGTCAAGGAAGAGCACGACGAGGTCAAGGAGGCCGGCGGCCTCTACGTCCTGGCCACCGAGCGCCACGAGTCGCGCCGCATCGACAACCAGCTGCGCGGCCGGTCCGGCCGGCAGGGTGACCCGGGCGAGTCCCGCTTCTACCTGTCGCTCGAGGACGACCTGATGCGGCTGTTCAACTCCGCCCGGGTCGAGGCGATCATGACCCGGCTGAACATCCCGGACGACGTCCCGATCGAGTCCAAGATCGTCTCGAACGCCATCCGGTCGGCGCAGCACCAGGTCGAGCAGCAGAACTTCGAGATCCGCAAGAACGTCCTCAAGTACGACGAGGTCCTCAACCGCCAGCGCCAGGTGATCTACGCCGAGCGCCGCCAGGTCCTCGAAGGCGCCGACCTGCACGAGCAGATGACGCGCATGGTCGACGAGGTCGTGGCCGGCTACGTCACCGCCGCCACCGCCGAGGGCTTCCCGGAGGAGTGGGACCTCGACAAGCTGTGGAAGGCGTTCAAGCAGCTCTACCCGATCTCGATCGCCGCCGACGACCTGATCGAGGAGGCCGGCGGGCAGGCCGGGCTGACCGCCGAGCTGCTCACCGAGAAGATCGGCGAGGACGCCCAGAACGCGTACGCCAAGCGCGAGGAGGAGCTCGGCAGCGAGGTGCTCCGCGAGCTGGAACGCCGCGTCATCCTGTCCGTCCTCGACCGTAAGTGGCGCGAGCACCTCTACGAGATGGACTACCTCCAGGAGGGCATCGGCCTGCGGGCGATGGCGCAGCGCGACCCGCTGGTCGAGTACCAGCGCGAGGGCTACGACATGTTCACCGCGATGCTCGAGGGCATCAAGGAGGAGTCGGTCGGCTACCTCTTCAACCTCGAGGTCGAGGTCTCCGAGGAGGATCGCGCTCCGGCGGTGGCCGGGGTCGGCGAGGCACCGGTCGAGCTGGCCGTCGCCTCCGACGAGGCACCGGAGATCGTCGCCAAGGGCCTGGAGGAGTCCGCCCGGCCGCAGACGCTCAGCTACTCGGCGCCGACCGTCGACGGTGAGGGCGGTGTGGAGACCCACACCGAGGAGGCCGACGACGCGTTCGCCGACGTGTCGCGCAACGACCCGTGCCCCTGCGGCTCGGGCAAGAAGTACAAGCGCTGCCACGGCGACCCGAAGAACAACTAACGAACGACCGCCGAACGGCCCCGGGCGATCGCCCGGGGCCGTTCGTCGTCTCCGCGCGGTCCTCCCCGCCGAAAAACCGGGAACAACGCGGCGCCACTCCACCAAGTACCGGATGACCGATGCACGGCATCGAAAGACATCCCAGGAGCTAGTGATGTCAAGCAGCCCGTTCCAGATGATGCGGCCAGGCGGTCGCCTCGTCGTAGAGGGCACCGGTTTTGAGGC
>NZ_JBFAJC010000044.1:0-90188 GCF_040655075.1 Actinoallomurus sp. NPDC050550
GTCCAGCGCGGACTGCCCGCGCTCCTGCTGCAGGTACAGGCTGAAGATGAACACCCCGCCGTAGTAGGCGGCGTTGAGCATGAAGCCGACCACCAAGGAGACCGCCACCACCCGCGAGCGGAACAGCGGCAGCGGGAGCATCGGGTGCGCGCCCCTGGCCTGCGCAGCGAGGAAGGCGGCTGCTGCGGCCACGGCCACCAGCAGCGACACCACCACGGGTGGCCGGCCGAAGCCCTCGGCGCCGCCCTCGATCACGCCGTACGTCAGCGCGCCCATCGCGACCACCGCCGTCACCTGCCCGATCGCGTCCAGCCGCGAGGGCAGCCGCGGGGAGGCCGGCACGCGGGCGAGCAGGGCGAGCGCCAGCAGGCCCGCCGGGAGATTGACGAAGAAGATCCACCGCCACCCTACGGAAGCGGTGAGTGCCCCGCCGAGCACCGGCCCGGCCGCCACCGCGACCGCGCCACCCACGGTCCAGAGGGCGATTGCCCGCGCCCGCTTCGCCTGATCGGGGAAGCCCTGCCGGACCAGGGCGAGGGACGCCGGCATCATCACCGCTGCCGCGGCCCCCTGCACCAGCCGCGCGACCACCAGCACGCCGAGCCCGGGCGCGAACCCGCACGCGGCAGAGGCCAGCGCGAAGAGCACCAGCCCGCCGCCGAACGCCCGCCGGGCCCCGATGCGATCGGAGAGGGCGCCTGCGGAGAGCATCAGGGCAGCGAACATCAGCGTGTATCCGTCCACCACCCACTGCAGGCCGGACATGCCACCGCCGAGGCTGCGGCCGATGTGGGGCAGTGCGACGGTGACGATCAACGCGTCCAGCGAGATGAGGAAGAAGCCCAGCATGGCGGCGCCGAGCACCACGGGAGATCCGCCCCGGGCCGCCTCCGGCGCTGCGGCCGCGGTGCGGGCGGCAGGGAAGGGCTTGGGCAGGGACTTCATCAGGACACTCCTGAAACGTTCGGATAGGTGTGCTTTCCGCGATGGTCGCGGTCGACGGTGCGGGTCAGGCGTCGTCGAAGTCGGTGCCGCGGGAGAGGGGCTCCCATTCCCGCAGTTCCGCGCGGATGACGTCGGCGTGCGCGACGAGGGCGTCGACGGCGTCGTTGCCCAGCGGCAGGCGCAGCGGCGTCTTCTCCGCGTCGAGTGCGGTGAGGATGGCGGCGGCGGCCTTCGCCGGGTCGCCGGGCTGCTGCCCGTGGGCGCCGGCCGACATCGCCCGGGTCGGGCCGACCGTTTCGGCGTAGGCGTCCATGGCCGCCGACTGGTAGAGCGCGCCGCCGAACAGGCTCGTACGGAAGGCGCCCGGCTCGACGATCAGCACCTTGATCCCGTACGGGGCGACCTCCCCCGCGAGCGCCTCGGACATCCCTTCGAGGGCGAACTTGGTCGCCGAGTACGCCCCGAACCCGGCGAACGACAGCTGCCCGCCCATGCTGCTGATCTGCACGATGGCCCCGGATCGCCGGTCGCGCATGTGCGGCAGGACCGCCCGGGTGAGCGCGGCGGGGCCGAAGAAGTGCACGTCCATCAGGTCGCGGAACTCCCGGTCGGTCGTCTCCTCGACCGCGCCGATCTGGCTGTGGCCGGCGTTGTTGACGAGGACGTCGATCCGGCCGTACCAGAGCATGACCTCGGCGACGACGGCGGCGACGCGGGCCGTGTCGGTGACGTCGAGCTGGACGGCGCTCACGCGGTGGGGATGGGCGGCGACCAGGTCGTCAAGGGCCTCCGGCTTGCGGGCGGTGGCCACCACGGTGTCACCGGCGGCCAGCGCCGCCTCGGCGATCGACCGGCCGAAGCCGGAGGACGCACCAGTGATCAACCAGACCCGGCCGCTCGCCTCACGCGCGTTCTCAATGCTCATATCGCTGACTCCTGTCGAAGTGCTGATGTCTCCGTTATGTCAGCGGATGGAGCGAGGCGTCCAAGACAGAAGATCGTTTGAGCGATAAAGAGCGTTTATCATCGCAGCGTGGAGCTTCGCCAGTTGCGCTACTTGATCGCGATCGACGACGAGGGGAACGTCGGCCGCGCCGCCGACCGGCTGTTCGTCAGCCAGCCCGCCCTCTCGTACGCCCTCAAGAACCTCGAGGCGGAGTTCGGCGTACGGCTGTTCGACCGGCACGCCGGCGGCGTGACCGCCACCCCGGCCGGGCGCGACGTGATCACCGAGGCCCGCCGTACGCTCCACCAGGCCGAACGCGTCACCGCCGCCGCCGAACGCCACCGCAGGGGCGCGACGGGCGTGCTGCGGGTGGGGTTCGAGGCGAGTGGAGCCGGGGAGCTGACGACGCGCGCCCGCGCGGAGTTCGCCCGCCGCCATCCGGGCGTACGGGTCGAGCCCAAGCGGTTCGACTGGGGCGAGGAGGCGTCGGCGCTGCGGGACGGGCGCGTCGACGTCGCCTTCGTGTGGCTGCCCGCCGACCTGACCGGAATGCGCAGCGAGATCGTCCATACCGAGGCGAGAGTGGTCGGCCTGGCCGCCGGGCACCCGCTCGCCGGCCGTACGGAGATGTCGATCCTCGACGTCAAGGACGAGCCCCTCATGTGGACCGAACGCGCGCCGCGCGCGTGGGTCGACTGGTGGGCGGTCAACCCGCGGCCGGACGGATCGGTCCCGCGCTGGGGGCCGACCAACGACAACGTCGAGGAGATGCTGGAGCAGGTCGCGGAGGGCGTCGCGATCTGTTTCGCGCCGGTGAGCATGGCCCGCTACTACGCCCGGCCCGACCTCGCCTGGGTTCCGCTCACCGACGTCGAGCCGCTCCGGGTCGCACTCGCCTGGCCCGCCACCACGGACAACCCGCTGGTCCACGGCTTCGCCCGCGTCGTAGGAGAACTCGCCGCCGACCGCCCGTAGAACCCGCGTTCACCGGGCCGCGCGGCGGACCTGCTCGACGGTCCTCACCAGATCGGACAGGTCGGGCAGGACGGCGTCCGTGATCGACGGATCGTCCTTCTCGTTCAGCCGATTGATCCACACCCGTGGAATGTTCAGCGCGTGGGCCGGCCGCATGTCGTGGAAGTAGCTCTGCGCGATGTGAACCCAGTTGTCGCGGGTGGCGCCGAAGGATTCCGCGAACCGGTGGAAGTGGTTGTGGTCGGGCTTGTAGCTGCCGACGTCCTCGGCCGTCACGACCGCGTCGATCGGCACGACGAGACGACGCTGGGTCTCTCCGATCACGTCACGGTCGCAGTTGGTCAACAGCGCGATCCGCCAACCGGCGTCGCGCAGCTGCGCCAGGGCACGCCGGGTGTCGGGGAAGACCGGCCAGTAGGGGATCCCCGTGGCCAGCACCGATGCGTCGTCCGTGAGCAGATCGAGCCCCGCCTCCCCGGCCGCCCGGCGTAGCGACTCCGTGAGGACGTCTCGGTAGCGCATCGCCGGGAAGTCGCGCTGCACCTCGGGCTCGTGGCGGTTGTAGATCTCCAGCAACTCGGCGCCGCGACCGGGGAACAGCAGCTCAGCGCCGGTGGCGATCCCGTGCCGCCAGTCGACCAGGGTGCCGAAGCAGTCGAACGTCGCCCAGCGGATCTCACTCATCGTCGCCTCCTGGGTGGAAGAACAGACACAGTCAGTCTGCTATACGGTTATACAGAATGACAAGCCGCTCAGTGTGTCCGTCAGCGCCGACCAACCTTGAGGAGTTCGTATGACCAAGCCCCAGACCTCAGCCGACGCCTTCTTCTCCGTGGACATGCGGGTCGGCCGGGTGGTCGACGTGGCCGAGTTCCCAGAGGCGCGCAAGCCGGCCTGGAAGATCACTGTCGACTTTGGCCCGATCGGCACGTTGCGCACGAGCGCGCAGGTCACGGAGTACGCCGAAGACGAACTGATCGGCAGACTCGTCGTCGGCGCGGTGAACCTCGGCGCGAAGCGGATCGCCGGCTTCCGCAGCGAGTTCCTGCTGCTCGGCGCGCAAGGCCAGGACGGAGTGGTGCACCTGCTCGCGCCCGATCAGGGAACACCCGGGGACGTCGTCTGCTGACGGATTGTCATGCTGTCTGACTGATAGCCTGAGAGCCTTCGGGATCGGGAGAGGTGCATCAGGTGGCCACGGCCTTGCAGACCATGAGCACACGCGACGCGCTCGTGGCCGAGGTTCGCCGCCGGATTCTCAGTGGTGACCTCAAGCCCGGCGAGCCGCTGACCGAGAACGGACTGGCGACGGAGTTCGGAGTGGCCAGGCCGACGGTGCGGTCGGCGCTGCAGGAGCTGGCCGCCCGGCACCTGGCACAGCGATCCGGCCGGTCGCTGCAGGTGCCCATGTTCACTCCGGACGACGTACGTGACCTGTTCTTCGTGCGCACCCCGCTGGAGTCGGAGGCCGTGCGGCGGATCATCGCCGAGGGCCGATCGCTGGCGCCCGCCGAGGAGGCCCTGGCGGCGATGCAGGGTCTTCCGGAGACGGCGAGCTGGGGCGAGCGGGTCGAGGCGCACACGGCGTTCCACATCGCCCTCATCCACTCTGCGGGCAGCGAACGGCTGGACCGGATCTATCCGGCCATGCAGGAAGAGATGCAGCTGTGCCTGGCCCAGCTTGGTGATTCCTACCCCGGGCCGCACGATCTGGCGGCCGAGCACTTGGAACTGCTGGAGGCCGTACGGTCCGGTGACCAGGAACGGGCCGTCACGCAGATGCGAGAGCACCTGGAACGGGCCGTGCACGGCCTGATCGGGTAGCCGGCCCCCCGTGTCGAGTTCGCGAACGATCCGGTGGTCCCAGTAGAAGAGCTCGCCGTCGGCACGCCGGCCGAGCGTCAGTAGGCGATGGGGGCGGCGTTGTAGAAGGCGAAGCCCTCTCCTGCCCAGCGGGCTTCGACCTCGAGCGTCCCGTGCCAACCGGCCGGTACCGCCCTCGTCGAGAGGACCGCGCGGGTGGCGGCCTCGCGATAGTTCTCGCCGAGCTTCGAATGCTCGGTGGCCTCCGTAGCGTACGTGGCGATCCAGACGCTCGTCGGGTACGCCCGCTTGTCGTACTTCCTGTCCTTCTTCACCTGGGCCCACGCGGTTCCGCAGACGGTGGACCGCATGACGATGACGGTGCCGCCTCGTCCGCCCTTCGCCGCGCCCATCTCACCCATGACGGGAACCGTCCGCACGACCGTGCCCTGGTACTTGCCGTGCGCGGCGGCGCACATCTTTATGTCACGGCCGGTGTTCGCCGGAGCAGCGGTCGACACGACGAGGGACACCTTCGGGGCGCCGGACGCGGACTTGCCGGGCGCACCGGCGGTCACCTTGGCCGCCGCGGCGGCGGTGGCGCTGGACGCGGACGTGGAAGGCGCGACGGCGTTCACCGTGACGGCGACGCCCGCGACGACGACCGCCGCGATCAGCACGGGCTTTCGCCGCCGGTTCTTGGTGTCCATCGGTATCTCCCCGAGCTCGCATGAGCGCGGTGCCGTGCTCATGATCATGGGTCTCACAAAGGAAGATGTCCTTCAGACCCCCAAAGTTGCTCGGGTCCGGCGGGAAATTTCGGCGGCCTGCGCACCGGAGCGTTTAGGCGCAGGTCACGCGCGTCGCCGCCATCGAGGTCGTCGGCCGGTGCCCGTATCGGTCAGTCCCACCACAGGACGACGGCCAGACCTCGCTCGGCGGCGTCGAGCTCCGCACTGGAGACCCGGGCGAGCTGCTGCGTCACGGCCACGCCCGTCAGTGTCGCGGGAAACCGTACGTGGCCGCGACCCGTTCGCGCGGCTCAGCCCGCGCCGCTCCCGAACCGGGTACGTGTTCTCGAACGGCCACGCCCGCCAGTGTCGCGGGAAAGGCGTACGTAGCCGGGACCCGTTCGCGCGGCTCAGCCGCGCTGCTTCCGGACCGGGGACGGCTTCCCGGTGTAGAAGGCCATGTCCTCGTAGTCGAACGTGATGCTGAACGGCTTGAAGAACTCGTGGGTGAAGTTGGCGATCAGGTCGAATCCGAACTGGCCGGACTGGCCGGGGCCGGGGAAACCGGGGAACACCTGGGGGGCGGCGAAGCCCTTGATGTCATGCCCGACCGCCTTGCCGAGACTGACCCGGTCGGCGGTGACCGGGTAGACCGCGGTCTCGCCCGTACCGATCGGATGGTCACGGTCGACGGTGAAGCCGACCTTTTCGGCGATCTCCACGGACGTGTCGAGGCCGTGCCCGATGCCGCCGGTGTCGAGAGTGACGACCCGCGGCCCATAGTCGCGGAGGGCGCCCACGGTGCACAGGTAATGGTCCCCGGCGAGCCACAGCGGGAGCCGGCTGAACCCGGCCCGCTCGGCCTGCGTCCGGAACCTCTGCCGTTGGACCGCCGTATTGCGTCGCAGCTCCAGGGCCTGGCCGGCGTAGTCCATCGTGGCGAGGAAGTGGTAGAGGACCGTCGTCCCGATGACACCAGCCGGCTGCGAGCCGTCCGGAAGGGGCGGCCGCCGGTTATCGATCCACTGCACCGGAAGGTTGCGGACCTCGATGTTCCCGATCCGAAATGAGTCCAGAACGCCGAGGTAGATGGTGACCGGCTGGGTGCTGGCGACGCCCGACAGGGTGGCCACCGCGCGCAGCCCCGCCTGTTCCGCCACCTCTTTCGACAGATCGAGCGTCGCGTAGGTGTCGAGGAAGAACTTCTTGGGCGCCCCGCCGTTCAGCGAGGCTTCGACGGACGGTATGGGATCCAGGCCGTAGAAGGGCACGCGCGTGCTCGATGTGCCATGGATCCGCCACGGCGTCCCGGTGAACTTGTCATACAGCGTGGCGAACGCCTTGTCGCGAGGACTGCCGGTCTCCTGGAGCAGCGGTACGGCGCGACCGTAGCGGCCCTGCCGTACGAACGTCTCCGCGAGCCGTTGCTTGGAAGCGACGTCACCGGGAGCGAGGGCGACCGCGCGGGACAGGTACTTCTCGGCTGCGGCGAACCGGTTGGACAGCAGGGCGATGTATCCGCGCTGCGCCACGGCGTGCGCGTTCCGCGGATCCGTGTGCAGGAGCTGTGCGTAACCGCGATCCGCGGCGTCGAACCGGCCGAGGCGGAAGAGCTGGTCAGGGTCCGTGGTCGCCGTCCCGGACGTGAGCGAGGCGGCGGAGCCTCCGCCGCCGGAGGCCATCGGCAGGACGATGCCGGCGGCACCGACGGCCAGCCCGGACCCCAGGAGAAACGTGCGTCGATTCATGGGCCGCGACGCTACGGACCGGCCGGTCACAAGCCAGTCACACGGCGGTCACAGCGGCCGAGGCGCCCGGCCGCCTGGGTCCAGCACGTCTCCTGCCCGGTCCCCCCGGCCGCCGTCGTGCGTGCTCAACGGCGGCCAGGCGGCCCGGCGGGCGGTCGCCCGTAACGTCGCCGGTTGCCGGCGCCTATGCCGCTGCCGGCCGGAATCTCAGGGCAGCGCGGAGCTCACCTCCAGGTCCAGCTCCGCTGGGCCGACGTCGAGGAACCGGCGACGTACACGGCACCTTTCGACGCCGAATGCAGGTATCCCATTCCGCAGATGTCGGTGGCGGGCCCGATGTTCTTGCCGTGTATGGCGCTCATGGACCAGTACAGGCACCCCTGGTGGGAGTCGCACTTGCGGGTCAGTACGTGCAGGGGCTTCTGGTAATCAGCGCTCGCGGTGAAGCTGAGGCAGCGGCCGGTCTTCTGGTTACGGATTGTGTGACCGCCGTGGGACGAGTACGTCAGGCGGGTCCACTTCTGGTAGGAGCTCTTGGTGCAGCGGGCGAGGGAGGCCTTGTTGTTCTTCTGGTTGCCGGTCAGGCACGTGTGCGTCGCGTCGTTCTTGTACGACACGTACGACGCCGCCTGCGCCGGCGTACCGCCAACGATCAGCCCGGTCAGGGCGAGCGCCGCGGCTCCTATGATCGTTCGCTTCATTGAGCGTTCCTCTCTCTACGGGGAGTGACGCTCAAATCTCCACTTCAAGATCAACTTGGCAGTGGCCTATTAATGATCATGGAGCGGCGCGGCGGTGAACGGCCAATGGATGGTCGCTCACCGCCACGTGGACGGGTGTCGTACGGCCGGGAGAGACGCCGGACGCTCGCCCGGCACGATCGCCGGTCAGGCGCGGTCGCCGCGGTCCGCGTCGCCAGTGAGGGACAGCACCGCGACCTCGACGCAGTTACCGCCGTTGTCGCCGCTGTGGCTGGCCTTGCGCCAGACCGCGATCTCGACGCACGCGCCACCGTTGTCTGTGCTGCGGGACGACTTGCGCCACTGGGGGGTGTTCAGCACCATCGTTCCTTCGCCGTCCTCGTGATGAGTTCGAGGGACTGATCGACCGGCAGCGCCCGCGACCGGATCGACTCGAACCGCTGGGTCAGCGTCGCCAGGTCCGTCGGCTCGCCCGTCGTGATCCCGCGCGCCGCAGTCTCCACGTACGCTACCTCTCTCCGATCGTCGACTGTGGCGAGCGCGAACGACCCGTTGACGCCCCGGTGCAGCCCGCACGGGAGTATCTGCACGCTGATCTTCTCGGAGACCACCGCGACCAGGTGCTGGAGCTGCTCGCGCATCACCTCCGGGCCGCCGACCTCTCGCCAGAGCACGCTCTCGTCGAGCACACAGGCGAGGTAGGGCGGCTCCGGTTCGGTGCGCCGTAGCACCTCCTGGCGCGCCATCCGGGCGCGCACCTTCTGCTCGTCGCCGTACAGCAGCGCCCGCGCGTACGCCTCGGTCTGCAGCAGGCCGTAGACCAGGGCGAGCTCGAAGCTGCGCAGCAGGTCGGCGGCGGACTCGTGGATTGGCCAGTCGAACCATGGCGGGTGGACGCTGCGTTTGAGGAGGCCGTCCCAGAGGCGGGGGAGGATGCCGTCGCCGTCGAGGACCTGGTCCATCTTTACGGCGAAGGCGCGGAGCGGCATGTCCTCCGCTCGCTCGACGGAGCCGATGTGCGAGCCGCTGTAGTTGGCCTTCGACCCGGCCTGGTCCTGGGACAGGCGGGCGCGCTCGCGCAGGAACCGCAGCTCGGAGCCGAAGAGGGCGAGGGGAGAGGACGACGGGTCGAGGGGATTGGGTCGGCGCGGCATGAGCCACCTCCGTTGGCGGGCGTTCGCAACCGGCGGGGGCCGGTTGACCGGCATGTAACGGAGTGTAGAGATAGCCATTACTCCATGTGAGGCTGTCGGTGAGGCTGTGGAAAACAATTCCGGCGCACAGACAGTGGGTGAGCATGGACACGACGATCGGGGGAGTCGATCCGCGGGTCGTACCGGGCGGCGGGTGTGCGGCCTGGCTTCTGCCCGCGGGCCCGACGGGAGCGGGATTCGCGCGGAGCG
The DNA here is from genome assembly GCF_040655075.1 of Actinoallomurus sp. NPDC050550. NCBI lineage: Bacteria > Bacillati > Actinomycetota > Actinomycetes > Streptosporangiales > Thermomonosporaceae > Actinoallomurus > Actinoallomurus sp. NPDC050550. Next base: position 9,253 of record NZ_JBFAJC010000044.1, read on the forward strand.
TGCTCAAAGAGGTGTTCGGCGAGCTGCGGATGTCCGCCGTCACCACGTACGACGCCGCCGTCGCCCTCTCCGAGCTGGCGACCAACGTCCATTTGCACGCGCACGGCGGCCGGGCACCGATGCACCCGCCGCCGGCCGGGCTGCCGGAGCTGTGGGCGTACGTGCGGTGGCGCGCGCGGCCGGAGGTCGTCCTCGCCATGTACGACTCGGCGCCCTGGCAGGGGCCACTGCCGGACGGGCGGCTGCGGCCGTCGCCGTACGCCGAGGGCGGGCGCGGGTTCGAGGTGGTGGACGCGTTGACCGCCGAGTACGGCGGTGAGTGGGGTGTGCGCCGGACGCGGTCGCGGCTCGGCGCGGGACCCGTTCCGGGGAAGGCCGTGTACTTCACCGTGCCCGTGCCGCCCGGGCTCGTCGCCCCGAGGCCGAGCCCGGCTCGCCGGACGGCGGAGGAGATCCACGCCCTGCTCGCCGCCCGGCGCCTCGGCTCGCTGCAACTCGCCATCGGTCACGGCATGGCCGTCATCTGCGTCCGCGCCGGGGTCCACGTCTGGGTGCGAGAGGGGTCGATCTCCTACCGGGTGCCGGGCCTCGGCACCGTCCGCCACCCGCCGTACGACCGCATCGAGGTCGTCGAGCGCATCGTCGGCCACTGCGCGGACCTCGATGCCGCCGACGCGCCTGACCGCCGTCGCTGTTGACTCCATGCCGCCGGCATGGCCGGTGGATTGCCCGAATTGTTGGTGTCCGCGCGTCAACGGCGACGGCAATGTCGCGCTCGCGCCGCACGGTGGGCTGTGCAGGGCCACTGTTGGCCACGCCCGGACACGGTGAACCGATTGATCATGGTCGCCGTCCAAGGGGCCGTCCGCGATGGCCTGGAGGAGAGTGCGATGAGTCGAACCCCCCGAAGAGCGCTGCGAGGCATGGCCCGGCTGATGGCGGTGCCCGCATTCGCCGTGGCGCTGCTCTTCGGCGGCCACGCGTCGGCCGCCACGCCGGAACCGTCGGTGAATCCCTCGGCGACGTCCTCCGCCACGGTGAAGATCACCGACGACTCACACGTGCTGTCCCAGGCCGATCGTTCGTCGCTGCGGGACACGCCTTCCATCTACGGCTCGTCAGACGCGAATCCGGACCCGGTCTGGATCTACACCACGACCGACCTGGCGCGCGACAAGGCCGCCTTCGACCAGCGGTACGAGACCTTGCGCGGATCGGCGCCGGCCAACGTCGTCATCATGGCCGTGAACACCAAGTCCCGGCACATCATCATCGCCAGCGGGACCAGTTCCGGGCTGTCGGACTCCATGGCCGACACGGCACGCGAGGACTTCACGAGCAGCTTCCAGATGGAGCCGAATTACGGCAAGGCGCTGAACTCCGCACTGACCTACATCGAGACCGCGTTGCATCTGCGGGCGACGTTCTCGCCGCCCGAATCCGTCGGCGCCGGATCGAAACATCACGGTGGTTCCGGAGGGCTCCTCGCCGCGGTGCTGGTCATCGCGTTCATCATCCTGGTCGGCGTCGTCGCCAAAAGTGCGGGAGCGCGGAGCACCAGCGGCGGATCGGGCGGCCGGCGGTACCGGAGCTACGAGGATCAGTCTTCGTACGTGGACTCCGGCGCCGCCTTCAGCGCCTTCGACTCGGGATCGTCCAGTGACTTCTCCAGCGGGAGCGGCGATTCCGGCGGGTCCACGTCGGGTGGCGATTCGGGCGGCGGCACCTCGAGCGGCGACTTCTGAACGACCGCCACCGCCGCCTTCCGGCATCGCCGGGCAGGGAGGCCCGCTCCTATGAGCGGCCCAGACCGCGGAGTGCGGCCTGGAGGGACTCCTCAGTGGCGCCGCGCCAGGCCACGAAGCCGTCCGGTCGTACGAGCGCGGCGTCGTCCATCGTGCCGAGCTCGTGGACGCGCACGTCCATCCCCGGTGAAGCGGCTCGCCACCGCCGGACGTCGGTGCCGGCGAACAGTGTCCAGCGCGAGCCCGCCAGGTCCACGGTGGAGACGGCCCGTGAGCAGCAACCGAACGGCCAACGGCGATAGCGAGCCGGTTCGGGCCGAGTTACCGCCGTCCACCGTCCGGATGCGGGTGGCCCATCTGTCGATCAGGACTGAGGGGGCGGGATCCTTGGGCCGGGCAGCAGGTCGGCCAGTGCGGTGCGCACGGCGACTCGGCTGACCCCGTGCTCACGTGCGAGACCCGCGATCGAGGCGCCCTCGTCGCGGAACGCCGCCCGCACTTCCTCGAGCTGGTCTCCGGCGAGTGCGGGTGGCCGGCCGCGGTAGCGGCCTTGGGCTTCGGCCGCGGCGATGCCTTCGGCGGTCAGTTCGTTTTGCAGGTCGCGCTGGAACTGTCCGACGGCGGTGATCACGTTGATGATCAGGGCGGTGGTGGTGGCGTCGTCGGCGGCCAGGTCGTGGAAGTTGGACAGCGGTCCTGACAGGACTCGCAGTACGACGGCGCGGGCCCGGCACCAGTTGCGGACGGCGTGGATGTCCGTCAGGTCGCGGCAGAGGCGGAACAGCTCTGAGACGGTGAGGGTGTCGCCGGGGTGCGCGGCGGAGGCGACCTTGGCGAACGCGGGCCGCTGCAGTGCGGGGATCTTGGATGTGGTCGCCGGGTCCTCGAACAGCAGGACCCCCTCGGCCGGGTGGAATCCTTCGGCGACTCCTTCGGTCCGGACCAGCAGGCCGGCCTCGGTGAGGATGTGCCGCTGCCGGAGCAGTGACTGGGTCGCGGTGGACGAGCGGGAGTAGACGATCCCGGGGTTGAGGAACCTGCGGACAGCCGTTGGCGGTACTAATGGGTAACTTTCGAGGTCCGCGCCTACGACCTGCTGCGCATGTTCGCCCGAGACGGACGCCCCACGCCGCTCGGGCGGGCCTTCGCCGAGTACGGCCGCATCGACAAGACCATGCACCTGCTGTCCATCCTGGACCCGATCGACGACGGAGGGATGGGCGGCGGGTCGGCCATATCAGGGCGCGCAGCCTTGACCACGAGTGCCGACGGGTTTGAGGTGCTCTACCCGAAGTACAAGGGTGGACGCCCGAGGACCTTCGCCCTTCCCGACCGCCGCGAGATCAAGAAGATCGCCAAGTCCAAGCCGGCCGAGCACGGTCTGCCGTCCTCGACCTGGAGCCTGGTCAAGCTGGCCGACTTCCTGGTCGCCGAGGGGGTGGTCGATGACATCAGCCACGAGGGCCTTCGGGTTCTGCTCCGAGAGGAGGGCGTCAGCATGATCCGCCGCTGCATCATCTGGCGGAACAAGAACGCCGCGGACGAACACCTACGCAAGAACGTCGCCTGAACGGCGACTGTTTGGACGTCCTTCCTCACGCCGAATGCGGAGTAATCATCGTGCGCTGCTGCCCTCCAGGCTGGCTGGACGCCTACGTATCCCATCCACCTGAAGGAATCGGACTGGCATCTGGATAGTGTCGTCGGATCTCACACAACACCCACTCGTTGGCCGTGCAGACGTCCCAACTCGTGCTGTCGACCTCTCTCAAGATCACCACTAGGTCGCCGTCGGCATAGCCCCAGAAGACTGCATCGACCGCCTGCAAGTGGGGCGCGGCCAGAGCCAACAGCTCAAGGGTGCCGATCCCGGAGCCCACCGACGCCCGTTCCATCTCAGCGAACACCGTGTGCTGCGTGTCGTCAATGTGCTGAGTGTCGTCAATTCGCGCCTTCCAGGTAAGGCCGAGCCCAAAGCTTCCCAGACGCACCAGCAGTTCGGCCAGAGTGACGTAATGGCGACGAGCCGCCCCGGACGAGCAAGGAGTGCCATCTCGCCAGGCCGCGAACGTAATCGACTGCATCACGGAAGACGCCTCAGCCATCGGTTACTCCCTGTGCGCTCTGGAGAAGTCGACACCTCCTACTCCTCCATTGTGTCGATCACGTCGACCAAACGGAAATGACTTCACTCCAACACCACTGGCCCCATCAACGGGGGCGAACGTTGCCTGATGCGGCACTAGGCACGTGAATGCTTACCTTCGCCGCAAAGGGTGGTGGACTCCGGCACGCTGCACGTGCTGGAGTCCACCTGGGCGCCGAAGCGCGATGCTTCGCTCTACCGGGCGAAGGCGGCCAACCGGTCGAACTCGTCGGGAGTGCTCTCCCAGACGAATCCTGGAGTGCCGTTGCCGGCCTCCGAGTAACCGACCCAGACCTCCTCGCCGAGCTTGAGCGCGAACGCTCGCCGCACGGCTCCGTGGATCTCCACGAGCTCGGCACCGTTAGGCACCTCCTCGTAGTAGTCCACGGCGGGGTACTGGATGAGCAGGTAGTTGTGGGCCTGCGCCACCTCGATAGCCTCGAGGAGGCGGGCGCTCACCTCCGGGTCCGCCTCGATCATCTCGGCGTCGTTGTGGACGGCGAAGGTGGCGGCGAAGCGGAAGGCGGGGGTGATGTTGGACATGACGTCTCCTTCAGGGCTTTGCGTTGTAGACCTCTTGGGATTGATCGTCCTAGCGTGCGTTTGGGCGGCAACTCCTGCGCCGGTGCTTCTGCTGGAAGTCGCGGGTTTATCGGCGGGGTTCGCTGGGGCTACTCCAACGGAAGCCACTCGATGCGGTCCAGCAGCGCCGTCCCGAACTCCGGGATCGGTTCGGCGATCTCGCCGCGCCCGCTCACGCAGGACGACCTTGGAGGCCAGCGCGCGCGGCAGCGGCGAATCGTTGGAGGTGTCGAAGGGGACGATCAGGTACGGCTCGCCGTCTTGGCCGGGGATCTTGACCGAAGGCGGACGCCCCAGTGGGCGAGGAACAGGCCCGTCGACAGGCCGACCGGCCCGCCTCCCACCACCAGTACCGGCACGTCCTGAGTACGCATCGAACGCTCCCTCTCGCGGTTGCCCAGGTGATTCACCCTGCACGCTCAAGCGGACTTGAGCGCAAGATGGCGGCATGGGAGACGAGCGCTACTCGATCAGTCAGGTCGCCCGCTGCTTCGGCATGCCGGTATCGACGCTGCGTTACTACGACGACCTGGGCCTCCTGCCGGCCGTCGAACGCCGGGGGAACGTCCGCCACTACGGCCGTCCGGAGCTGCGCCGGCTCGCCCTCATCCGGCGTCTGCACCAGCACGGCCTGGTCAGCCTGGCCGACACCGCCACTCTGATCAGCGACGACCCGGATCGGCCCTCGGGGCGCGAAGTGCTGACCGGTTCGATCAAGGCGATCGAGCAGCAGATCGATCACCTGCGGAGCGCTCAGAAGCTCCTCGAGCACCTGCTGACCTGCCCGAAGTCCGACCCGGTCCGCGAATGCACCCAGCTGCGCGCCGAACTCGGCCAAGCCGTCGACGAAGCACTCGCCTCATTGATCATCTAGTTATTTCCGATTCCCGCACTGCTGGACGCCACTCCCGCCGGATCGGTGCTGTGCCACGGCATCCACGGCCTGGATCCGCTGCCGTCCTACGTCCAGGGCCGGGCGGCCCTCCTCGGCGACGCGGCCCATGCGATGACCCCGTTCCTGGCGCAGGGAGCGGGCCAGGCCCTCGAAGACGCGGTCGTCCTCGCCGCGGAACTGGCCGACGCCGCCGACGTCCCCACGCCTTGGCCGCGTACGACCGGGCCCGCCGGCCGCGCAGTCAGCAGGTCGCCCGCATGGCCCGGCTCGATCCGAGGATCAGCCTGTCCACCTCGCCGGTGACCTACCGGCTGGCGACCGGGCCTGGCACCCGCAAACCTCAGCGCTCGCAAGACGACCCGGCTGTGGTCCTGGACGCCACCGCCCGCGCGCGTCAGCGGGAGGCGATGAGACGGGTCCGCGACCCAGGCCTGGCCGTGCGTGTCCCCGGCGGTCCGGCTGCGAACCGTGGCTCGGTGCGGGTCCGAACCTAGGGTGCAGGGGGCGGGGCGTCGAGGCGGTCGAGCACCGTGTTGCGGACCTGCTGGAAGATCACCGAGGTGCGGAAGCCGGCGACCTCCCGGCGCGTGCTGAGCCGGTCGACCAGGACGGCGTGCAGGTGCTCCAGGTCCTGCACGGCGACGTGCAGGAGGAAGTCGTCGTCGCCGGAGATGACGAACACGCTCAGCACCTCCGGAAGCCGGGACGCGAAGTCCTTGAACGCGTCGATGATCGGTCGGCTGGGCACCCGCAGCTTCACCGAGACGAAGGCCTGCACGCCCCGGTTCAGGGCCGGGAGGCTGATGTCGGCGTGGTAGCCGCGGATCACCCCGCGGCGGGTGAGCGTGCGCACGCGTTCCAGGCAGGTCGACGGCGCGATGCCGAGCCTGCGGGCCAGCTCGCGGTTGGACTGCCGTGCATCCGTTTGGAGAAGGCGCACGATTTCAACGTCGAGTTCGTCCATGGCCGGATTATGCACTCCAATTCCGGTCGAACGTTCGGCGGCAGGCTGGATCCAGCGATCGTATGGCTACCGTCGAGGCGAATCACCCACCAGCGAGGAGGACGACGTGACGCTGCCGACGCGGAGCCATCCGGCGAGGCCGGTCGCCGACGTCCCCGAGCACCGCCTGGGCCTGGCACAGGGCACCGCGCTGTTCGTCGGGGCCGTCCTGGGCCCCGGAGTGCTGGCCCTGCCGCAGCTGGCCGCCGCGGCGGCCGGGCCCGCCTCGATCCTCGCGTGGGCGGCGCTCCTGGCACTGAGCGCGCCGGTCGCACTGACCTTCGCGGCGCTGGGGGCGCGGTTCCCCGACGGGGGCGGGGTCGCGTCGTTCACCGCGCGGGCGTTCGGGCCCCGGACGGCGGCGGTCGTCGGATGGTGGTTCTACGGCATCGTCCCGGTGGGCACGCTGGCCGGTGCGCTGATCGGCGGCGACTACGTCGTCGCGGCCGTCGGCCTGGACCGCTCGTGGGTCGTGGTGGTGGCGATCGCCCTGCTGGCCGCCGCGTTCGTCACGAACCACGGCGGCCTGCGCATGTCCGGCCGGGTGCAACTCGTGCTGGTGTGCGGGCTGGCCGCGCTGCTGGCCACCGCGATCGTCGCGGCGGGACCGCGGTCGTCGTCGGGGAACTTCACGCCGTTCGCGCCGCACGGCGTGCTCGGCGTGGTGCACGCGGCAGGGGTGCTGTTCTTCGCCTTCGCGGGGTGGGAGGCGGCGAGCCACCTGTCGGGGGAGTTCGCCGACCCGCGACGCTTGATGCCCCGCGCCACCGTGCTGACCCTCCTCATCGTCGGCGTCCTCTATCTCGGGCTGGTCGTCACCGTGATCGGCGTGCTCGGCGGCCGGGCCGCCACCTCACCGGTACCGCTCGCGCTGCTCCTGCAGGAGGGACTCGGGGACGGGGCCAGGGTCGCCACCGGAGTCGTGGCGGTGATCCTGAGCTTCATCGCGATCAACACGTACGTCGCCGGTGGGGCCAGGCTCGGGGCAGCGCTGGCCCGCGACGGCGCCCTGCCCGCGCCGCTGGCCCGCGGGTCGGCGGCCGGTCAGGTGCCGCACCGCAGCCTCGGACTGCTGGCGGCTCTCACGGCCCTGGTCACCGCCGTCGCCGTGCCGTACGGGCTCGGCCTGGACACCCTCATGCGGGCCACGGCGGCCTGCCTGGCCGCCGTCACGGTGGTCGGGACGGCCGCCGCCGTCCGGCTCCTCACCGGCCGCGGCCGTACGGTGGCCGCGGCGGCGACCGTCTTCACCGGCCTGGTGCTGCTGTCCTGCGCGGCCTACCTCCTCGTGCCCGCCGCACTGGCCGTGGGCGGCGCCCTGGCAGGTCACCGACCCGGCCACACCGAGGAACGCGCCGGCGGATGACCTCCGGTCATGGCTTGCCGGTGAGGCTCCGCAGCACTTCGTAGACCTGCTGTGGGGTGGGGGGACCGACGGGGAGGGGCCGGGTGGCGGCCTCGGTGCGCAGACCGTCGAGGAGGAAGGCGACACCGCGCCGCCAGGCGTCAGGGGCCGCGTCGGCGGCGGCGCGGGCCAGCAGGGCGTTGGCCGCGAAGGTGAACGCGAGGTCCTCGCCGGTGAAGTCGGGGCGTAGGGCACCTGCGCGCTGGGCCCGCTCGATGATCCGCTCGGCGGTGTCCTTCGCCCGGCCGCAGACGGCCATGAGGCGATCGGCACCCGGGTAGCGGCCACTGACCACGTCGGCGACCGCGGGATCGCCGGCCTGCAGTTCGCAGAGCTTCTCGATGTAGTACGCGAACCCCTCCCAGGCGTCGTCGAAGGACAGGGCCTTCTGGGCGACCTCGTCGAGGCGGCCCGCCGCCAGGTCGGTCACCACCTCGTCGATGAGCGCCTCGCGGCTGCCGAAGAGGTTGTAGAGAGTGCCGTGGCTCACGCCGGCCCTCCGGGCGATCTCCTTCAGGGGCACGTGGAGGCCGCGTTCTTGGAAGAGCTCGGATAACTGAGGTAAGGAGCAGCCCCATGTCCAAAGTGATCGCCGTCCTCGGAGGCGGCACCGGTCTCGGCGTGTCCGTGGCCCGCCGCTTCGGGCGCGAAGGCTTCCGGGTCGCCCTGGTGGCGCGCCGCAAGGACCGCCTGGACGCGCTCGTCGAGCAGCTCGCCGGCGAAGGCATCGAGGCGGCCGCCTTCTCCGCCGACCTGTCCAAGCCCGACGAGGTGCCCGTTCTCGCCGCGGCCATTCGCGACCGCTTCGGCCGGATCGACGTGGTCGAGTACGGGCCGATCAGTGGCGACCAGGGCTTCACCCCGGCCGCCGAGCTGGACGCGGCCACCCTGGAGGGGCTGATCCCGCTGCTGCTGCTCACCCCGGTGGAGGTGGTCCGCGCCGTGCTGCCGGAGTGGACCGAGCGCGGCGACGGCGCCTTCCTGCTGACGCAGGGCTACACGGCGGTGCACCCGATGCCCCACCTCAGCGGCGTCGGCCCGGTCATGGCCGCCGCCCGCAACTACCTGTACTCCCTCAACGCCGAGCTGGCCGGCACCGGCGTCTACGCCGGCACCCTCTCTATCGGGGCCATGATCGAGCGCAGCGAGATGAGCGAGGTGGCCGCGGCCGCCACCGAGTCGCTCGCGGGATTCCCGGTCGTCGACCCGGACGACCTCGCCGCGTACTACTGGGACATGTACACCAAGCGCGACCGCGTCGAGCAGCTCCACCCCGAGCCCCCGGCCCCGCAGCCCACCGCCGGATAACCCGGCGAACGCCCCCCGCTGCTCATCGGCGGAGCCCCGGCCGGAGCATCAGGCACGGGCTTCCGGGCCGAACCAGCGGGCCAAGGCCTCGCGGAGGCCGGTCTCGTCGTCGCCCGCCCAGGCGACGTAGCCGTCCGGCCGCACGAGGAGCGCCGTGCCGGTCGGGGCGGCCGTGACGACGTCGACGCGGTCGGTCCAGCCCCGGGCCGCCTCCCGTACGGCCGCACCGCCGGTGAGGTCGAGCAGGACGGGCCGGCCGGCATGGAACAGGTCCCCGGCCGGCTGCTCGCCGTCCGCGGTCTTTACGGTCAGGTCGGGAAGGAAGCCGCCGGTGAGGGGATGGGATCCGGCCAGGTCGTAGCGGACCTCCAGCGCGCTGACCATGTTGCCCAGGTGGCGGTTGACGGGCTCCAGCTCCATCAGCTCGGTGAACAACTCCCGTACCGGCGTCAGCCGCGGGTCCGGGTTCATGAGCGCGACCTGGGCGCGGGTGTTGTGCAGGACGCGTGCGGCGACGGGACGTCGTTCGGACTCGTAGGTGTCCAGCAGCCCCTCGGGCGCCCGGCCGTTGATGGTGGCCGCCAGCTTCCAGCCGAGGTTCACCGCGTCCTGGACGCCGAGGTTGAGGCCCTGGCCGCCGAACGGCGAGTGCACGTGGGCGGCGTCGCCCGCGAGCAGGACCCGGCCGTGGCGGTAGCGCTCGGCCAGCCGGGTGTTGTCGGTGAACCGGGACAGCCACTGAGGCGTGGCGGGGAGTTCGACCTCGCGGCCGACGACGTGCCGGATCGAGTCGGTCATCTCCTGCTCGGTCATCGGGGTCGCGCGGTCGGCGGGCGGTCCGTCGAACTCCACGGTCAGCACCCGGAACGGCGTGATCTGGACGATCCCGCCGTCGGTGCGGTGCCATCCCATCCCCGGGTCCTCCAGCAGGGCGGGCACGTGGACATCGGCCAGCCGGCCGGTGATCGTCGGGCCGGTGCCGGGAAAGGCGAAACCCGCGAGCCTGCGGACGGCACTGCGCCCGCCGTCGCAGCCCACCAGGTACTCCGCGCGCCACACCCGCTGCCCGTCCGCGCCGTCGGTCTCGACCGTGACCCCGTCCTGGTCCTGGGCCACCCCGGCGACCGCCGTTCCGCGACGGATCTCGGCGCCCAGCTCGATGGCGCGCTCGGCGAGCACCGCCTCGATCGCGGCCTGCCCTGACGCGAGGAGCCGCGGGTACCGCGTCCGCAGGCGATCGAGCCGGATCGTGCGGATCCCCGCGAAGTGCGCGAGCGCGATCGGTGACCGGCCGGCCGCGCCGCCGGGCCCGCCGGAGCCGGGAAAGCCGCCCCGCTCCTCGAAGCGCTCCACGAGGCCGCGCAGCTGCACCGTCTCGATGCTGCGGGGGTGCAGTCCGAACGCCTTCGAGTACGGGACCGGCTCGAGAAGCGGGTCGACGACGAGCACGTCGATGCCGTGCAGCCGAAGCTCGGCGGCCAGCATCAGCCCGACGGGCCCGGCGCCGGCGATGAGGACCTGAGTGTCCACAGGGGCTCCTTAACTTGTTAAGTGGCGAGGCCTAGATTCTCCTTAACGCGTTAAGCTGTCAACTCGGACAAGGAGGGGACTCATGGCGATCGACCGGGATCACGCCGTCCGTACGGCCCTGCGCATCCTCGACGCCGAGGGTCTCGACAAGCTGTCCCTGCGCCGGATCGCCACGGAACTGGACGTACGCGCGCCCGCGCTGTACTGGCACTTCGCGAACAAACGCGCCCTGCTCGACCACATGGCCGACGTGATCCTCGCCCCCGCCGTGCCCGCGCTCGCGGGGCCCGCCCACCCGGACGAATGGCCGCAGTGGCTGCTGCGGACCGCCGAGCTCCTGCGCTCGACGCTGCTCGCGCACACCGACGGCGCCCGGGTCGCCCTCGGGGCGAACCTCATCCGAGCGGTCGCCCTCGGGATGTTCGTCGAACGCACCGCCCAGGTCCTGCACGCCGCCGGCTTCAGCCTCCGCGACGCCTCCCGCGCGGCGGGTTCCTTCACCTGGTTCGTCGTCGGCCGTACCGTCGAGGAGCAGGCGCTTCCGGAGCTCGACGCCACCGAGATCGAACAGGCGCAGAGGCTCTTCCCGACCGTCGCCCGTGGCGTGGCCGAACGCCAGGCCACCGGCGACACCCAGGAAGAGGCATTCCGGTACAGCGTCCAGATCATGATCGCCGGGTTGCGCACCCTCCGGAGAGAGGCGGCGGAGAACAGTCCAGGCCCCGGCCGGGGCGGATGACTCAGCCGGCGACGCGCGCGCCCAGGCGCTCCGGCGCGTTCTCCTCGACGAAGCGTTCGAGATCGGAAAGCGGCAGGCCCGGCGGCAGTGTCACCACGAGCCGGTCCACGCCGAGCTCGGCGTACGCGCGAACGGTCTCCGGGTCGAGGCGGCGTGCGGGGGTGACCGACACATGGAGCCGCCGGCCGGTCTCCTGTTCCGCCGCCCGCAGGGAGTCGAGCTGAGCGGCGGTGGCACGCAGGCCCAGCATCCAGCCGTACCAGCCGTCGGCGAGGCGGACCGCGCGCCGGTGCGCCGCGGCGCTGTTCCCGCCCACGACCACCGGCACCGGGCGCTGCAGCGGGCGAGGATGCGCGTCGACCTTCGCGAAGTCGACGAACCGCCCGTGGAAGGCCGGTTCTGGGGACTCCCACAGGGCTCGCATCGCCGCGAGGTACTCCTCCGCGCGCTGTCCGCGCCCGGTCGGCGGCACGCCCAGGGCGCGCAGCTCCGGTTCGAGATAGCCGATCCCCAACCCGAAGATCAGCCGCCCGCCGCTGAGCACGTCCACGCTCGCGAGCTGCTTGGCCAGGACCAGCGGATCGCGCTGGGGGAGGATGACCACCCCGGTGGCCAGCCGGATGCGCGTGGTGTGCGCCGCCGCGAAGGCGAGCGCGACCAGTGGATCGAGCAGGGGAGCATCCGGATCGAGCGGTGACGACTCGGTTCGCGGAGACGGAAGCACCACATGGTCGGCGGCCCAGAGTGAGTCATAGCCGAGGCGCTCCGCGAGGGCGGCGACGCGCGCGGCGCCGTCCCGGCCCGCGGCGGAGTACCCGTTCGGGGCGTGCAGCCCGATCGTCGGATCCATGGCGACTCACGGTAGGACCGGAGCGCGGCCGACGACCAGCGACGATCTCGCATGCCCGCCATCCCGCCCGCGCATGGGCGGCTCACCGCGACCAGCGGCGCCCCGGAGAAGACCGATGGCCCTGCCGGGAATCCCGGCAGGGCCATCGACGTATGTGTACCGATGTGTGGGTCGCCTCTCGGCGAAAGGCACAACGCGGCTCCAGCCGAACGGTATTCCGCGAAGGCAGAAGGTGAGGCCCGGGGACACCAGGCACATCGGCCACGTGAGGTGTAACGGGGCGAGCAGCGTCATTGTTCCCGAACGACCAGATTTCTCCGCGATGCTGCGCCGCTGGGCGAGTGAGGCGGGCGGGTCGCTCATGCTCGCGGTGGTCCCTGACCGCCTGGGACGGCTGCTCGAGATGTCCGGCGTCGACCAGACGATCCCCGTCCGTCCCGCCGCCCGCGAGGCTCTGGACGGGCATCCGCACCGCGGCGACCGCCTGTCCGGCCCACAGGGCTGACCTCTGGGGGGCGCTCACTCCCGCTGGATGTTGGCGTCGTCGCCGGAGACCACGAGCATGCCGTCGATCTCCGCCAATGTCGTGGCCAGCTCGTTGACCGACTCGGTGCCCTGCACCGACAGCCAGACCGAGACGACCCGGGGATCGTGCGCCTCGTCGCGTTGGTCGATCGACAGCTCGCTGACTGTGAAACCCCGGTTCGTGCAGTGGGCCATGGCCTCCCGCAGCGTGCCACGTCCGCCGAGGTAGGCGAGTCGCAGCCGGGAGGGCGCGTACTTCGACCGGGGCAGCCGCGCGGCCAGCGGCGTCAGGCCGAAGATCACCAGGAAGTGCCCGGCGGTCACCAGCACCGCGAGCAGCCAGAGACCGGCGCCCGCCGCCATCCCCACGGCGCTGGTCAGCCACACGATGGCCGCGGTGGTCAGCCCGCGCACCACGTCGCGGCGGACGAAGATCAGCCCGCCGCCGATGAACCCGATGCCGGAGACGATCTGGGCGGCGACCCGGGACGGATCCAGGGCGACGTGCGCGCCCAGGACATCGGTGAATCCGTACTTCGACACCAGCATGATCAAGGCTGAGGCGAAGCCGACGAGGGTGTGCGTGCGCAGGCCAGCGCTCTTCTGCCGGATCTCGCGCTCGAGCCCGATCGCGGCCGACAGCACGAGCGCCAGCGCGAGCTCGCCGACCTGCACCAATCCCTGCCCGGTCGGCTGTCCGAAAAGCGCCGACGTCATCACCTCAGGCTATTCCCGCGCCTCAGAGCGGTGGTTCGTCGCCCTGAGGCTCAGGGTGCGGTCACCTCATCGGCTGCGGCTGCTCGGCCGCCGGGATGATCACGGCGGTGCACTCCGGGCAGCGTCGCGCCGCCAGGGGGATCTTCATCGTGCACTCGGGGCAGTCGCGCTCGGTCTCCGCCTGCTTCCGATCGAACAGCTGCAGCAGGCGCGCGACCGGCAGCACGATCACGAAGTAGACGACCGCCGCGGAGATGAGGAAGGACAGGACCTGGGTGAGGAATGCGCCGTAGGTGAAACTCGTCTTGCCGATCTTCAGAACGAGGCCGCTGAAGTCGGGCTGTCCTCCCACCAGGGAGAGCAGGGGGCTGATGAAGGAGTCGACGAAGCTCTTGACGAGGTTGCTGAACTGGGTCCCGATGACCACCGCCACGGCGAGGTCGACGAGGTTGCCGCGCAGAATGAATTTACGAAAGCCGCTCATCACGGCACGCACGTTACCGATTCTCGGCGATCCCGCCGAATGTGATCGTTCCACTGCGGAACGTACCGCCCGTGCCCGTCCCGTACGGGCCACGGCGGACGGGCCCGTACGGGACGGCGGGAGGATCAGCGGTCGGCGGCGACGGTCTCGGCGGCGGTGGGTTCGGCCGCGCCGGCCCGGCCGTGGCGGACGAACGCGGCGATGAGCACGACGGCGGCGACCACGACCGACCACAGCACCTGCGGCCGCCCGCTGTCGTCGAACAGCATCGTGATGAGGATCGCGGCGATCCCGGCGACCGTGGCGATGGTCAGGTACGGGAAGAGCCACATGCGGACGAGCAGCCGGTCGGGCGCCTCTCGCTCCAGGCGGCGGCGCATCCGCAGCTGCGACACGGCGATCACCGCCCACACGAAGAGGGCGACGGCGCCGGAGCCGTTCAGCAGGAAGAGGAAGACGGTGTCCGGGCTGGTGTAGTTGAAGATCACCGCGAGGAACCCGAACGCCACCGACACCCAGATCGCGACGTGCGGGACACCGCGCGCGGTGGTGGCCTTGAAGACCTTCGGCGCGTCGCCGCGCTCGGCCAGCGAGAAGGCCATGCGCGACGCCGTGTAGAGGCCGGAGTTCAGGCATGACAGGACGGCGGTGAGGACGATGACGTCCATGATGGTGCCCGCCCCGGAGATGCCGATGTTGTCGAGCACCGCGACGTACGGGCTCTGCTTGACGCTGCTCGCGTCCCAGGGCAGCAGGGTGATGACGACGGCGATGGACCCGAGGTAGAAGACCAGGATCCGCCAGATCACGCTGTTGACGGCGCGGGTGACCGCGCGGCCCGGGTCCTTCGACTCGCCCGCCGCGATCGTGACGATCTCACTGCCCATGAACGCGAAGACCACGGTCAGCAGGCCGGTGATGATCGCGCCGTACCCGTGCGGGAAGAAACCGCTGTGCCCGGTGAGGTTGGTCATGCCGACGGCGTGGGTGCCGGGCAGCAGCCCGAAGATGGCGAGGACGCCGAGCACGATGAACACGCCGATCGCGACGACCTTGATCAAGCTGAACCAGAACTCGAATTCCCCGTACGAGCCGACGGAGAACAGGTTCGTCGCGGTCAGCAGGGTCATCAGGAGCAGCGCCAGGAGCCACTGCGGCAGCGCGGGGATCCAGCCGTGCACGATCTTCGCGCCGGCGGTCGCCTCGACGGCCAGGACCACGGCCCAGAACCACCAGTACAGCCAGCCGATCGTGAAGCCCGCCCAGCGGCCGATCGCGCGGTCGGCGTACGCCGAGAAGGAACCGGTGTCCGGCGACGCGGCGGACATCTCGCCGAGCATTCGCATCACGAGGACGACGAGCAGGCCGGCGATGCCGTACGAGACGAGGATCGCCGGACCGGTCGTGTGGATCCCGGCGCCGGAGCCGACGAACAGTCCCGCCCCGATGACGCCGCCGATGGCGATCATGCCGACGTGGCGGTTCTTCAACCCCTTCTGAAGGCTTTGATCGGCCATGTACCCCTCCTGTCGCTATGCGTGTTTGGAGCGTTACACCGCGAGCTCAGAGGAGCTTAAGTGGTGATTGGGGGACAATGTCCGGCGCAGGGACGGTTAAAACCCGCCAGGCGCGATCTTCGAGCCCGCCAGGTCTCGAGCTGTGAACCCTCCCGGGCTGTGAACCCTCCCGCGCCGCGAACCCTCCCGCGCCGCGAACCTTTCAGGCCTCGGGCTGCTCCGTCAGCGGCAGCAGCACCTGGAAACGGGTGTCGCCCGGCTCCGACGTGACCCGCAGGTCGCCGTGGTGGCGGTTCACCACGATCCGCCAGGAGATGTCCAGCCCCAGGCCGGTGCCCTCGCCGACCGGCTTCGTCGTGAAGAACGGCTCGAAGATCCGCTCCCGCTGGTCTTCGGGAATGCCCGGGCCGGTGTCGCAGATCTCGACGAGCGCCTGGTCGTTCTTCCGGCTCGTGCGGATCGTGAGCGTCCCCTCGCCCTTCATCGCGCCGAGCGCGTTGTCCACGAGGTTGGTCCAGACCTGGTTGAGCTCGCCGGCGTACGCCGGGATGTGCGGCAGCGACCGGTCGAACTCCTTGACGACCCGGACGTTCTTCCCGATCTTCCCCGACATCATGATCAAGGTGGACACCAGGCCGTCGTGCACGTCCACCCACTGGAACGGGGCGCGGTCCATCTGGGAGTACTGCTTGGCCGCGCCGACGAGCGTGGAGATCCGGGTGGTGGCGTCCTCGATCTCGCCCATCAGCGTCTCGGTCTCGACCGCGTAGCCGAGCCAGCGCAGCGCCGTGCCCAGATGTTCGGTGCCGACCGCCTCGTGCACCTCGTTCAGACGATCGACCGTGATGCCGGCCGGTGCGAAGACCGCGGCGAGGTCCCAACCGTCGGTGACGCCGTGCTCGTCGAACCAGTCGGTGAGCTCGTCCTCCCGGTCGGCGGTCTGCATCGCGGTCAGCTCGGGCGCGTCGGCGATCTGCTTGACCATCACCTCTTGGACGTCGATGAGGCGTTCGAGCAGGTCGGGGTCGATGGCGTTGCGGGCGAGCAGCGCCAGCTTGTGCCGCATCCCCGCCACGCGCTCCCGCAGTGAGGAGGTGGCCCGGACGGCCGCGGCGGCCGGGTTGTTCAGCTCATGGGTCAGCCCGGCCGACAGCGCGCCGAGCGCGAGCAGCCGCTCCCGCCGGCCGACGGTGGCGTCGATGTTGCGCCGCCCGAGGAACATCCCCTCCAGCAGGTGCGCCGCCATCGGGAACCACGCGATGAAGCGTTCGCCGAACTCCGCGGTCGGCAGCGTGAGGGCCGTCATGTCGGTGACGGCGTACACCGAGGCTCCATAGCCCTGCTCGCGCCGATCGGTCATGTAGAACTGGGTCGCGCCGAAGTACGATCCCCGCTGCTCGCTCCGGACGACCTCCACCTCGTCGCCGTGGACCATACGGCACATGCGCAGCGTGCCGGACAGCAGCACGTAGAAGCAGGTCGCGGGGTCGCCCTCGGCGATGACCTGAGCCCCCGCCTGGTAGTGCTCTTCGGACGCGTGCTCGGCGATCCACGCCACCTGCTCATCGGTGAGCGCCTCGAACAGGAAGAGGGTCCGCAGCTCGGCAGGGGAGAGGGATGCAGTGGTCAACGTTCCTCCAGGTACCGATGCACGAGCGCGACCGCCATCGCGCCCTCGCCGACGGCCGAGGCGACACGCTTCACCGATTGCGAGCGTACGTCACCGGCGACGAAGACCCCTGGTACGGACGACTCCAGGTAGAGCGGATCGCGGTCGAGGGGCCAGCCCTGCGGGCGGTGGCCCTCGCGGAGCAGGTCCGGCCCGGTGCACACGAAGCCGTGGGAGTCCCGGAAGATCGAGTCGCCGAGCCATTCCGTACGAGGTGCCGCGCCGATGAACACGAACAGGTGGTTCGTCGGCAGGGTCTCGGTGGCGCCGGTGCTCGCGTCGCGCAGCGTCACCCGCTCCAGGTGCTCCTCGCCCTCCACCGCCTCGACCGTGGTGCACACCCGGACCCGGACGTTGTCGATGGCCCGCAGCTGCTCGATCAGGTAGTACGACATCGAGCGTTCCAGGGCCGGGCCCCGTACGAGGAGGTTGACCGTCCGGGCGTAGCGGGAGAAGAACACCGCGGCCTGACCGGCGGAGTTCGCCCCGCCGACGATGTAGACGTCCTCGCCGCTGCAGGACTGGGCCTCGGTCGACGCGGAGCCGTAGTACACGCCCCGGCCGGTGAGCCGCTCGATGCCCTCCGCCTGCAGGGACCGGTAGGACACGCCCGTCGCCAGCACCACCGCGTGCGTGGCGATCTCCGAGCCGTCGCCGAACGTGATCACCCGGGCCGAGCCGCGGACGGTCAGCCCGACGACGTCGCGCGCGGTGAGCACCTCGGCGCCGAACTTCAGCGCCTGCCGCCGCGCGCGGCCGGTGAGCTGCGCGCCGGAGACGCCGTCGGGGAACCCGAGGTAGTTCTCGATCCGGGAGCTCTGCCCGGCCTGGCCGCCGGTGGCCTTCTTCTCCACCAGGACGGTCCGCAGGCCCTCCGACGCGCCGTACAGGGCGGCCCCCAGCCCGGCCGGACCGCCGCCGATCACGACCAGGTCGTAGAACTCCGCGGTCGGTTCGGTCGACAGCCCGACGGCGGCGGCGATCTCCGGGCCGGTCGGGGCGCGCAGCGCCTTGCCGTCCGGTGTGATGACCACCGGGATCTCTTCCTGCGTGGCGCCGGCCGCGTCCAGCAGCCGTGAGGCCTCGGGCTCGTCGACGGAGTACCACCGGTAGGGGACCGAGTTGCGGGCCAGGAACTGACGCACCTCGTACGACGGACGCGACCAGCGGTGCCCGATGAGCTTGGTCTCCTCGATCGGGCGGTCGCCGACGGCGTGCCAGGTCTCCACCAGCGCGTCCACCACCGGGTACAGCTTCTCCTCCGGCGGGTCCCAGGGCTTGAGCAGGTAGTGGTCGACGTCCACGACGTTGATCGCCTGGATCGCGGCGTCGGTGTCGGCGTAGGCGGTGAGCAGGGCGCGCCGGGCGTGCGGGAACAGGTCCATCGCCTGCTCCAGGAAGGCGATGCCGTTCATGTTCGGCATTCGGTAGTCGGCGAGGATCGCGGCGACCGCGTCGCCGCGCAGCTTGATCTCGCGCAGGGCGTCCAGGGCGTCGGCACCTGAGTCGGCCCGGACGACGCGGTAGTCGGTTCCGTAACGTCGCCGCAGGTCACGGGCGACGGCTCGGGAGACCGAGGGATCATCGTCGACCGTCATCAGGATGGGCATGCTCATAGTCCGAATCATTGCAGCTCATCGCTTTCCGGACGAGGCTTCCGCAGGGCGGGCCGGGCCGGTCCCACCTCGGTCCGCGGCCGGACATGCGATACGTGACGGGCTCGCCGCGCTGGGCGACGGGTTGCGGACACGCCGCCCGGGGTGAGGTCTTTATCACCGTACGGTGACGGTGGCGATATCCAGCGTCATCTCCCCACGTCGACCCATGTCGGCATCTGTTGCCAACTGATTATCCAGAGTCACCCACGCGCCGATCGTTACCTGTGGTAGTTATTTGGCTTCCCTCCGAGATAACGGTCTCGCGAGATCCCCCGCTCGCCCCCCTGAATCACGATCTCCTGGAGTATTCGTGACCGATCGTTCCAATCGCGCCCGTCGCGCGCGTACGGCGGTGCCGTACGCGGTGACGGACGCGCGCAGTCTGACGACGGCCGCCGCGGTCATCGCGGCCGTCGCGATGGCGGCGACGGGCTGTGGCAAGAGCCACTCGTCGCCGTCGGCCGGCGACAAGGCGGCACCATCCATCGGGAAGCTCCCGCAGGCGACGACCTACACGACCGTGAAAGGCCTCGGCCAGGACACCGCCGCCGCCGCGACCGACGGCGCGGTGGTGCACCCGAAGGCGGCCGTGCCGGTCTCGGCCACGGCCGGGGGGCCGCCGGTCGCCGCGCTGCCCAGCACCCAGCTCGGCAGCCCCACCTGGGTCCCGGTCGTCGAGACGAAGCCGGGCTGGGACCGCGTCCTGCTGCCCAGTCGGCCGAACCGCTCCACCGGCTGGATCCCCACCGGGAAGGTCGGCCTGGACACCGCCCGCAGCCCGTACCTCATCAAGGTCGACACCTCGGCGCGCACGCTCACGCTCACCAAGTCCGGCCACAAGCTCGGCGGCTGGACCGTCGCGGTGGGCGCCGCCAAGACGCCGACTCCCGTCGGGCGTACGTTCCTGCTGGCCTCACTCGCGCCCGCCAAGAAGACCTTCAGCCCGCTGATCCTGCCGGTCGGGGCGCACTCCGAGACGCTCGATACCTTCGGCGGCGGCCCCGGCACGGTGGCCTTCCACGGCTGGCCGAGCGCGTCGGTGTTCGGCAAGGCGGTCACGCACGGCTGCGTCCGTGTACCCGCGGACGCCCTGAAGAAGCTGTCCGAGGTACCCCTCGGCACGCCGGTCGTCGTCGCCTGATCTCACCGTCGGAGCGGAGCAGTCTCTCCGTCCGGCCGGAGCGGTCGGCAGCGGTCCGATATCCGGCCCGCCGACCCTTCTAATCCCGGGCATCGCGCCCGGCCCTCGCCACGGCCCGCCCGGGCACTGTGGCATGCCTTTTCCGCATCGAAGGAGTTTCACCCGTGCGTTCGACACGTTTGGCCGCAACCACTGCGGTCATCGCCGGTGCGCTGGCCGCACCTCTGGCCCTCACCGGCACCGCCTCGGCCACCGCCGGCACCGGCTCGGCCTACGGCCTGGCCGCCACCGGTCTGGTCAACATCCCCCAGACCCCCGCCGTCACCGCCACCGCCGACAAGAGCCTGGTGAGCCTGCCGGCCAACCCCCTCATCGACGTCAAGGTCCTGCACGTCACCGCCAAGCCCGCCTTCGCCCGCGCCAGCGTGGTCGACCTGCGCGTCGCCAAGGCCGCCCTGACCGCCAGCCTCGTCACCGCCACCTGCAAGGGCGGACGCGGCGTCTCCCACCTGGCCGACGCCCGCCTGGCCGGGCACCGGCTCGCCGTCGACGCCGCCCCCAACAGCGCCCTGAACGTCCCCGTCCAGGGACTGGGCACCGTCGGGGTCACGCTCAACAAGCAGGTACGCAACCCGGACGGCAGCCTCACCGTCACCGCGATCGAGGTCCGTCTCACCGACGCCCAGACCATCAGCGTCTCCTCCGCCACCTGCGCGTCTAGCGGCGGCACGAGCACCACCCCGCCCGGCGGCCCGACCGAGACCCCGGTCCCCACCCCGACCGCTCCCGGTACCCCCACCAGCCCGCCCAGCCAGGCGCCCAAGCCCACGCCCGTCCCCAGCAACCTTCCGGTCACCGGCTGACGCCGGCCTGACCTTCGACGGTCTCCGCAGGGACTCCGGGTCCCCGCGGAGACCGTTCGCGCTTGCCGGAGCCGCAAAGCGGTAATGCCGGGAAAAGTGACAAAACGTCCCACCAGAACTACAGAACCACTACTATTTCCCTCCCATGCGCGACCTGGCTCCTGCCCGAACCAGGACGAACATCGCGGCTGAGGCGAGGGGATCGAGATAGAGACGTACGAATGCGCGAGTCGGCAAGAGCGAATAATTTTCACTTTTTGCCGCTCTCCTCGCCTCTTCGTGCGCCGCTCCGTCGAGGACGTCGCCGCCTTCCGCGCCGAACGGCGCGCTCACGCCGATTTACCGACTATTTGGTGAGTGCGGTCGGACGTCCCCGTTCGTGCGGGTGGACCGGCCCATGGCTCCCGGATGACCCCAGTCCGATCCAACCGCCGACGAGGACCTGATTCATGTCAGCACAAGTTCCAACCCACCAGCGGGCCGAGCGCCCGCCGATGGACCGGGCCCTGCTCGTCCTGCTGGCCGCGGTGATCGTCACCGGGGGCGGCTGCCTGGTGGCGACGGCCTCGGTCCCCGCCGCCGACCGTGCGGTCGTGGCCGCCTACACCGGGGTCGCCGCGCTCGTCATATGCACCGCGCTCACCCTCGCCGCCTACGGACTCCAGACCGCCCGCATGCTCCGCGACCGGATGGGCGTGATGGAGTCGGACCTCGGCCGGCTCTCCGACCAGACGCTGCCCGCCGTGGTGAAGCGGCTGCGCGACGGCGCGTCCACCGACACCGCCATGTCCGCGGTCGAACAGCCGGGCGACGCCACCCACCGGCGCATCCTCCGCACTCTCGTCGACGAGGTCGGGCGGGGAGAGCGCATGCGCGCGGCCGCCATGACGGCCTGCGCGAACGCCGCCGGCCGCGTCCAGGCGCTGGCCACGAGCATGCTCGCCGACCTGCGCGAGATGGAGAACCGCCACGATGAGGAGGTCCTCGGCGACCTGCTCAAGGTCGACCACGCGACCGCGCAGGCCAGCCGCCTCGCCGACAGCATCGCCGTGCTGACCGGCGCCCGCTCCGGCCGCCGCTGGACCAAGCCGATCGTGATGGAGAGCATCCTGCGCGGCTCCGTCGGCCGGATCAGCGCCTACCAGCGGGTCCGGACGCACTCCACCAGCACCGTCGCCGTCGCCGGGTACGCCGCCGAAGGCGTCATGCACGCCCTGGCCGAGCTGATGGACAACGCGACGAGCTTCTCGCCGCCCTCCGAAGAGGTCCACGTCTACGTCGAAGAGGTGTACGCGGGCGTCGTGGTCACGATCGAGGACGGCGGCCTCGGCATGAGCGCCGCGGCGCTGGATCGCGCGGAGCGGGCCGTCTCCTCCGAGTCCCTCGACCTGACGACGCTGTCCGGTACGCGCCTCGGCCTCGCGGTGGTGGGCTGCCTCGCCCGCAAGCACGGCCTGACCGTCTCCTTCCGCCCGTCCTCCCGTGGCGGCACCGGCGTGGTCGTCATGATCCCGCGGCAGCTGATCACCCAGGCGCCGGTGGCCGTCGAGGGCACGCCGCGCACCGTCGGCGCGGGCATCCGCCGGGGCGTCTCCGAGCGGACCGGTCTGGACGCCGTCCCGGGCGATCTGGCCATTCCCGAGCCGGCCGGCGCCGTCGCCACGCGCGTGGACGTCCCCGTCGAGGCCGCAGCGCCCGCCGGCGTGGACGAGGACCTCGCGGCGACGACCGGGCCGCTCAACATCGTCGAGGCCGAAAGCGAGAGCACCACGACCAGTGACGAGATGATCGCCGGACTGCCGAAGCGCCGCCGCGGACAGACGCTCGCGGCGGCGTCCTCCGAGCCGGCCGAGGAACCGAAGCCTCGATCCGCGAAGCCCGCGTCCGACCCCGGAGCAAGGTTCAGCGCCTTCCGCGAGGCCGGACGCCGCCAGCGTACGAGCGATGACACGCCCGCCTCCGACACGGATGAGGCCTGAACGCCGGGCTCGCCCTGCCAGGCCGGAATGACACGACAAGAGATTGGAGGCAGGGGACGAGTTTCCGGCGCCCGCGCCAGGACCACCGCCCCGAACAACCTATGAAGACCACAGACCGCGATCTCGACTGGCTGTTGGAGAACCTCCTGGAGAGGACGCCGGAGAGCCGGCACGCCATCGTCCTTTCCAAGGACGGGCTGAAGCTCTGCCACACGTACGGCCTTTCCGTCGACCAGGCCGACCAGTTGGCCGCGATCGCCTCGGGCATTCAGGCCCTGTCGTACGGTGCCTCCGCCGAGTTCGGCGACGGCAGCGGCGGGCTCCGCCAGTCGATGACCGAGTTCCACGGCGGGCTGCTGTTCATCGTCGAGGCGGGCGAAGGGGCCCACCTGGCCCTCATCGCGAGCGATGAGGCCGACGTCGGCGTGATCGGGCACAACATGCACGAGCTGGTCGAGCAGCTCGGCGAGTACCTGGTCGCCGCTCCGCGGCAGCCGCAGCAGGGCAGCGCCGCGCGATGACGTCACGGCCAGTCGACAGAGAGGACCCGGACCGGCTCTACATCGTCACGGGTGGGCGTAGCCGGGTCGACGAGAGCTCCATCGACCTGGTCTCTCTGATCGTCAGCGAGTGCGATCCCGCTCCGGGCATGCAGTCCGAGCACGTGAGGATCCTCCGCATGTGCACCAGCCCGATGGCGGTCGTGGAGATCGCCGCGGATCTCGGACTGCCGGTCAGCGTGGTGAAGATCCTCCTGTGCGACCTGCTCGACACCGGCCGGATCACGGCTCGCCACCCGACCGCGGCCCCCGCCAAGACCAAACTCCCCGACCCCGCCATCCTGAAGCAGGTGCTCCTTGGACTTGAAAAGCTCTGATCGGGTCACCAGTACGCCGCTGCGGAGCACCGCCAGCAACGGACTGAAGATCGTGATCGTCGGTGGCTTCGGCGTGGGCAAGACGACGATGGTCCGATCGGTCAGTGAGATCCGGCCCCTGAGCACCGAAGAGGTCATGACCCGGGCCGGCGTCGGCATCGACGACGCCGGCGGCGTGCAGGACAAGACCACGACCACGGTCGCGTTCGACTTCGGCCGGATCAGCCTGAACGACCAGATGGTGCTCTACCTGTTCGGGGCTCCGGGGCAGCAGCGGTTCTGGTTCCTGTGGGACCGGTTGTTCTCCGGCACCCTCGGAGCGGTCGTCCTCGTCGACACCCGGCGGGTCCAGGACTCCTGGTACGCCATCGACCGGCTCGAGCACCACGGGATGCCGTTCATCGTCGCGCGCAACGACTTCGGCGGACCGGCGCACAAGCTGGAGGACATCCGGGAGGCGCTCGACCTGTCCCCGGACATTCCGCTGATCGACTGCGACGCCCGCGAGCGCGAGTCGAGCAAGAAGGTCCTGATCACTCTCGTGAACCACCTGTACGCCCTCTCCACCGCAGCAGAAGGCAGCCCATGACCCACCAGCCGCCGGAGCCGGGGCAGGCGCTCGCCGAGCATCCGGACGCGGTCCCGCTGTACGGGCCGCGCTACCGGGAGAACCCCGCCGAGCTGACCCGCGAGTTGCGGCGGACGCACGGGCCCGTCGTGCCGGTGCTGCTCGAGGGCGACGTGTTCGCGTGGCTCGTGATCGGATATCGGGAGCTGCACCAGCTCTTCAGCGACCCGCAGCTGTTCGCCCGCGACTCCCGCATCTGGAACCAGTGGCCGAACATCCCGCCCGACTGGCCGCTCATGGCGTTCATCGCCTACCAGCCGTCGGTGCTGTTCGGTGAAGGGCCCGACCACCAGCGGCGGGTCGACGCCATCAGCGACGCCCTCGCCGGCGTGGACCAGTTCGAGCTGCGGGCTCGGTGCGAGGAGATCGCCGACGCGCTGATCGACGGCTTCGCCGGCAGCGGCGAGGCCGAGCTCATCACCCAGTACGTGTACTCGGTCACGGTGATGACCGTCGCCGGCATGATGGGCATTCCGACGTCCGAGATCGAGGTCGTCGCCCGGGACTTCATCGCCGCGCTCGACGGCGGCGAGGGCGCCCAGGAGGCCTACGGGCGAGTCGTCGTCACGATGCAGCGTCTCATGGCGGCGAAGCGCGCGGAGCCGGGCGCCGATGTCACCTCGCGGATGCTGGCTCATCCGGCGGCCCTGACCGACCCGGAGCTCGCCCAGGACCTCCTGGTCCTCGCGATCGGGGGCCAGGAGCCGACGGCGCTGTGGATCGGCAACACGCTGCACCTGATGCTGACCGACGACCGGTTCTCCCTGACCCTCTCCGGCGGCCGCCAGAGTGTCGGCCAGGCGCTCAACGAGGTGCTGTGGGAGAACATCCCGGTGCAGAACAGCCTCGGGCGCTGGGCCACCCGCGACACGCAGCTCGGCGGTCGGCACATCCAGGCCGGCGACGGACTCATCCTCGGCCTGGCCGGCGCCAACGCCGACCCGTACGTGCGGGGCGCCTCGCCGGGAGCCACGCCGGCCAACAACGCGCACCTGTCCTTCGCCCACGGCAGCCACGGGTGCCCGCATCCGGCACCGGAGATCGCGGAGGTCATCGCCCGTACCGCCGTCGAGGTGCTCCTCGACCGCATCCCGGACGTGATCCTCGCGGTGCCCGCCGAAGAACTGACCTGGCGGCCGTCCTTCCAGATGCGTGGACTGCTCTCGTTGCCGGTGAAGTTCTCCCCGGTGCCCACCACGAGGTCATGATCCGTGGCATCCTCCCCCCGGCGCCGGGTCTTGATCCACTAGGCCACGCCCAGCCGCCCCGCACTGGATGACCCTCATCGTCCCGGAAGGCACCCCATGATCGAGCTCGACCCGAACGACCCGACGAACCGCCCCCTGGGCCCGCCGTCCCCGGTTCCGCCCGACGCCGTCCCGCTGTACGGCCCGCGTTACCAGGAGAACCCGGCCGAACTGTTCCGGGAGCTCAGGCGTGAGTACGGGCCCGTCGTTCCGGCGCTCCTCGAAGGCGACGTCTTCGCCTGGCTGGTGATGGGATACCGGGAGCTGCACCAGCTCTTCAGCGACCCGCAGCTGTTCGCGCGCGACCCGCGCATCTGGAACCAGTGGCCGAACGTCGCGCCGGACTGGCCGCTCATCCAGTACACCGCCTACCAGTCGTCGGTGCTGTTCGGCGAGGGGCCGGCCCACCAGCGCCGGGTCGACGCCATCAGCGACGCCCTCTCCGGAGTCGACCAGTTCGAGCTGCGCGCACGGTGCGAGGAGATCGCCGACGCGCTGATCGACGAGTTCGCCGGCAGCGGCAAGGCCGAGCTCATGACGCAGTACGCCTACTCGATGCCGGTCATGACCATCGCCGGGCTCATCGGCCTCTCCGTCGCCGACGTCGGGGACGTCGCACGGGACCTCGTCACCTCCCTCGACGGCGGCGAGGCGGCCATCCCGGCGTACGAGAGGGTCGCCGGCACGATGCAGCGCCTCGTCGCGGCGAAGCGCGCGGAGCCGGGCCCGGACGTCACCTCCCGGATGCTGGCCCACCCGGCGGGCCTCACCGACGAGGAGCTCTTCTTCGACGTGCTCCTCCTCACGCTCGCGGCCCAGGAACCGACGGCGAACTGGATCGGCAACACCCTCCAGCTGATGCTGACCGACGACCGGTTCTCCCTCACCCTCTCCGGCGGCCGCCAGAGTGTCGGTCAGGCGCTCAACGAGGTGATGTGGGAGAACACCCCGGTGCAGAACAGCCTCGGGCGCTGGGCCACCCGTGACACGCAGCTGGGCGGGCGGCGCATCCGGGCCGGTGACGGGCTCATCCTCGGCCTCGCCGGCGCCAACGCCGACCCGTACGTCCGGCCCGCCTCGGTGGCCGGCGCGCCCGCCAACAACGCGCACCTGACGTTCGCGCACGGCAGCCACGGATGCCCGCACCCGGCGCCGGAGCTCGCCGAGGTCATCGCCCGTACCGCCGTCGAGGTGCTCCTCGACCGCATCCCGGACGTGGCCCTGGCGGTGCCCGACGAGGAGCTGACCTGGCGGACGTCGTTCCAGATCCGCGGCCTGCTCTCGCTGCCCGTCACGTTCGCCCCGGCCTCGGTCGCCACCGGGCCCTGACCCCACCGCCCGTGAAAGTCCCCCGGCGCCGGTCACCGCCGGGTCCTCACCATGCTGTATCTCTCCCGACCAACCAACCCCGACCGACCTCGTATTTCACCCGACCAACCCACCCCGACCGACCTCCCGGCTGGGAAGGCCATCAATGACCGAGCTCGAGCCGAGCGCCGACGCGACGATCCGGCCCCTGGGGCCGCCGTCCCCGAGCCCGCCGGGCGCCGTGCGACTGTACGGGTCGCAGTACGACATGGAGAACCCCGCCCAGCTCTACGGGGAACTGCGGCAGGAGCACGGACCGGTCCTGCCGATCCTGCTCGAGGGGGACGTTCCGGCGTGGCTCGTGGTCGGCTACCGGGAGGTCCACCAGGCGCTGAACGACTCGGTGATGTTCGCCCGCGACTCGCGCCGCTGGAACCAGTGGCCGAACGTCCCGCCGGACTGGCCCCTCATGGTCCTCGTCGGCTACCAGCCCGGATCGATCCTGTTCAGCGAGGGGGCCGCCCACCAGCGGCGGGCCGAGGTGATGACCGACGCCATGGCGGAGGTCGACCAGTTCGAGCTGCGGTCCCGGTGCGAGCGGATCGCCGACGGGCTCATCGATGAGTTCTGCCTCGCCGACGAGGCCGAGCTCCTGGCCCAGTTCGCGAACCGGATGCCGATCCTGACACTCGCCGGGATGTTCGGCCTGCCCGAGTCCGAGGTGCCCAGTGTCGCCGAGGACGTGATCGCCATCATCGACGGCGGGGAGGGGTCGCTCGAGGCGTACCAGCGGTTCGCGGCGACCTTGGGCGGTCTCGTCCAGCTGAAGCGCGCCGAGCCCGGGCCGGACGTCGCGTCCCGCATGGTGCACCACCCGGCCGGCCTGTCCGATGACGAACTCGCCCAGGACCTCCTCATCATGACGATCGCCGGCCAGGACCCCACGGCCAACTGGATCGGCAACACGCTGCGGCTCATGCTGGTCGACGACCGGTTCTCCCTGACCCTCGCGGGCGGGCGCCGCAGTGTGGGTCAGGCGATGAACGAGGTCATGTGGGAGGAGTCGCCCGCCCAGAACACCTTCCGCTGGGTGACCCGCGACACCATGCTGGGCGGCCGGCAGCTCCGCGCCGGCGACGCCCTCGTCGTCTGCTTCGCCGGCGGGAACTCCGACCCCCTGGTACACCCGGACCTCGGCACCGGCGCGGAGAGCAACCACGCCCACTTCTCCTTCGGCCACGGCGACCACAGCTGCCCCTACCCGGCGCCGGAGCTCGGCCAGGTCATCGCCCAGACTTCTGTGGAGGTCCTCCTGGACCGCCTACCGGACGTACGCCTGGCGGTGCCGCCGAACGAGCTCGAATGGCGGCCGTCCTTCCGGGTCCGCGGCCTGACCTCGCTGCCGGTGAAGTTCTCCCCGACGGTCCCCGCCGGCGCCTGACCGAGAGCCTCCCCGCGGGTGGGGCCGGTCAGTCCAGCGGGATCCGCAGGGCGACGGTGCCGCGCAGGTCGAGCCAGGCCGCCGTCGGCGTGCGGACCATGCGCAGGACCACCCCCTCGCAGCCGGGGCAGCGGGCGACCAGCCCCGGCGCGTGGGTGTACACCCGCAGGTCCGCGACCGGGCCCGTACGGCCGCAGCCCGCGCATCGGGTGTCCGCCGTGGTGACGTCGAAGGTGAAGATCTCGCTCAGTGGGCCGGCGAGCGCGTTGCCGTCCTCGTAGTCGTCGATCACGTCAGCCTCCAGTCGGGCCGAATCGCTCGGTCTTGATCTTGCGTGCGTCGTGGCCGAGGGACAGGAGGATGTCGGCGGCGGTCTCGACGAACCCGGTCGGCCCGCAGACGAAGCAGTCCGGCGCGAAGTCGGCGGGCCACCCGCCGGAGTTCAGGTCGGCGACGGTGAGCCGCCCGGCCGGGCGGGACCAGCCCTCCGGCACCTCCCGGGTGTAGACGTACGTGACGTCGAGGCCGGGGTCGGGGCGGCGCAGCTCGGCCGCGTAGTACCGGTCGGCGGGCGTCCGTACCGAGTAGACGAGGCGGAAAGGCGTACGGCTGCCCGCCTGGCGGCGGGCCCGGACCATCGCCATCAGCGGCACGATGCCCGAGCCGCCCGCGACGAGCAGCACCGGCGCGGTGTCGGCGGGCCGCCAGACGAACCAGCCGCCGACGGGCCCGCGGATCTCCACCGGGTCGCCGACGGACAGGCCCTCGGTGAGGTAGGAGGAGACCTCGCCGTCGGGCACGTCCTGGACGGTCAGCTCGACGCGGTCGCCGTCGGCGGGCGCGGCGAGGGAGTAGCTGCGCTGGGCCGTGTAACCGTCGTCGGCGGTGAGCCGCACGTCGACGTGCTGACCGGCCAGGTGACCCGGCCATCCGGGCGTGTCGAAGACCAGTGTGCGGGCCGTCGCCGTCTCCGTCCGCGCCTCGGCGAGCCGGGCGACCCGCCAGCTCAGTCGCCCTGGTACCGCTGCTCGCGCCATGGGTCCCCATAGTCGTGGTAGCCGGCGGTCTCCCAGAAGCCCGGCTCGTCCTCGTCCATCAGCGTGATGCCGCGCACCCACTTGGCGGACTTCCAGAAGTACAGGTGCGGCACCACCAGCCGGGCCGGGCCGCCGTGCTCGGGCGCCAGGTCCTCGCCGTCGTAGCGGTACGCGATCCACGCCTGGCCGTCGAGAAGGTCCTCCAGCGGCAGGTTCGTGGTGTAGCCGCCGTACGAGTGGACGAGGGCGTAGTCGGCTGCGGTGTCGACGTCCTCCAGCAGGGTGTCGAGGGACACGCCCTCCCAGGTGGTGCCGAGCTTCGACCACTTGGTGACGCAGTGGATGTCCACCGTGGGCGTCTCGCTGGGCAGCGCCATCAGTTCCCGCCAGGTCAAGCGGTGCTCCCGGCCCGTCTCGGTGGTGACCGTGAACTCCCAGTCCTCGGTCCGGATCCGTGGGGTGGGGCCGGCCGACAGAACGGGGAAGTCCTCGGTGAGGTACTGGCCAGGGGGCAGCTTCACGCCCTCTCCCCGCCGCCGTCCGTGGAACCCCGGCGACACGATCCCCATCACCCGCCTCCTTTCATTCGTTCGCTTTCAAGCTGCCGTACCCGTTTTGTTCGGTGTCCTATGCCCGTGGCCGCCGCCTCGCTCGTCCATGGGCGGTCATCCTCGCCCTAATGACCATATGAGTGATTAAACACCGCTAATCTGCTCGCGTGAGTGGTCGACATCGGGACAAAAGAGGCGAAATGCGCACGGTCGCCGTCCGGCGACTGAGTGCACTGACGGCGGGTGCCCCGCGTCGGCGGATAGTGCTCGTCGGCGGGATCATCGCCGCGTTCGTCCTGGTCATCGGCGGAATGACCACCCTCTTTACCGGAGGCAGGGGGCCGAACGGAGGGGCGGCCGAAGTGGCGCCGTCCGCGACGTCCCCCTCCAGAGTCTCGCCGCACGTCAGGTCCTCGCTGCGCGAGCAGACTCCGGCCCCGGCCGTGCGGACGATGTCGACGCGGCCCTCGGCGAGCGGGCGGCCGTCCCCGGCGCTCACCGGCGGGACCGCGTCGCCACCCGGCCGCGACTGCCCGCCCGGGCTGCGCAAATCGCCGGCGAAGTGCAAGACCCGCATCCGTCAGGACGGGCAGGACTGAGCGCGGGCGACGGGGAGACGTCTTCTCCCCGCCGCCGAACCTCCCCGCCGTCGCCTACGCGGTCAGCGCGACGGCCGCCTCGCCAGTGTGGGCGAGGAAGGTGAAGGTCTCCTGGAAGTACAGCTGCACGGTGTCCGCGTCGTGGGACAGGTAGCCGATCGAGAGGTCCTGGCCGAGACGCAGCTCGAAGTCGCCGCCGCGCGTGGACAGCAGGAACGCGCCGTCGATCGCCGGCGCCCAGACGATCTCGCCGTCCAGTACCCGGGCGATGTGCTCGTGGATCGGGTAGCCGTGGTCGGTGGTCTCGTTGACGGCGGTGTACGCGTCGGCGCTCAGCACCAGCGCATTCCGGCCGCCGACACCCGCGAGCCGCAGCGCGCTCACGGCCCGGCTGACCGCCTCGGGGTACTCGCGCACGTCGGACGGCAGGGACAGCACCGGGTTCGAGGCGCTCGCGCGGATGCCCGCGATGCCGCCCTCGGCGTACCCCTCGAAGATCGCGCGGTCCTCGGCGAACGCGATCCGCCGGGCCGCGTCCTTCACCGGCTGCCAGTCGGCGTCCTTGGCCCCGCGTTCGACGTCGTCGACCTGGCGCCGGTCCACGGTGAACGGCACGCGGAGCTCGACGATCGGCTGGGACCGGCGCGTGTGCGCGACGATGCCGTCACCGGGGGCGGCGACCGGGTCCAGGTGCCCGGTCGTGACCGAGGACAGCTCGACACCGCCTGGCTCCGGGACGTCGACGACGCGGCGGCCGGCCACGTGGCGCTCGAACGTCCGCCGGGCCTCGGCCTCCAGGTCGGCCCAGGCGGCGGCGGAGATGGGCGCGAGTTCACGATGCAGATTGTTCAACGGATCGTGCTCCTGTTCAGGCCGCCGATCCCCAGGGAACCGTCGGGCGTGATCTTCGGCTTGCCGGGGGTCGTGTCGGACGCCGCCGCCGTCGCGCCGGTGTCCGTCCCGAGGACGTCCGTCGTGGCGGCGGGTTCGGCGGGAGGCGGGTCATCGAGGAGGTCGGCGCTCGGCACGAAGAACAGCGTTCCGGTCACCGGCGTCGAGAAGTCGAGGATCCGGTCGTGGTTGCCCGGAGGGTCGCCGATGAACATGTTCTCGAGCATCTTCTCGGTCACGGCCGGCGTGCGGGCGTAGCCGATGAAGTAGGTGCCGAACTCCCCGCGGCCGACGTTGCCGAAGGGCATGTTGTCGCGCAGGATCTGGCGCTCGGTGCCGTCCGGGTCGGTGATCGTTGTCAGCGCGACGTGGGAGTTCGACGGCTTGACCGCGTCGTCCAGTTCGACGTTCTCCAGCTTCGTGCGGCCGATGATCCGTTCCTGGGCGTCCACCGGCAGGGCGTTCCACGCGTCCATGTCGTGCAGGTACTTCTGCACGATCACGTAGCTTCCGCCGGCGAACTCCGGATCCTCGTCTCCGATCAGGACCGCCTCGCTCGCCGCCGGGCCCACCGGGTTCTCGGTGCCGTCGACGAAGCCGAGCAGGTCGCGCACGTCGAAGAACATGAACCCCTGCACCTCGTCCTCCACCATGACGGCCCCGCGCAGGCGGTTCATGATCAGGGAGGCCAGCTCGAAGCACAGGTCGAGCCGGCCGGCGCGGACGTGGAAGAGCAGGTCGCCGGGTGTGGCCACGGCGTGGTGCACGGCTCCGGGCACCTCGCGGAAGGGATGCAGCTCGGCCGGGCGAGGCCCGCCGAAGAGCCGGTCCCAAGCATCCGACCCGATGCCGGCGACGCAGCTCAACCTGCCGTCCGGGACCCGGAAGCCGACCGACCGCGTCAGCCCCGAAAGGTCGGCCAGCAGCTCGCGGGCGATGGGCTCGCCGCCGGGGTCGATCGTGACCACGAGGAAGACCGCCGCGGTGGTCAGCGGGCTCAGCACCGGCTGCGGGGTCCGTCCCTGCGTCGTCTCGGCCATCGCACGACCCTTCTTCGCGGGAATCCGAGAAAAGCCTGTCATGCCGGAACGCCTCCCGGTGCGTGCGGGGTGCGTGTTCGCCGATTCGATCTTCGCAGGCAACCCAAGATCGCTACTCTGCTCGCGTGAGTGGGAGACACCGGGATGAAGCGCGCAAAGTTCGCACGGACGGCGCGCGGGGAGCGCCGGCGTCGGCGTTGCGCTGGATCGCCTTCGGCGGCGGATCCATCGCCGCTCTGGGCCTGGTCATCGTGGGTGCGACCGTTCTCTTCCGCCATGGCCGCGAAGCGAAGGGCGATACGACGGGCACGATGCCGTCCGCCATGGCGTCCATGCTGACCGCGCCGGCCAACCCGTTCGAGCCGTCCGTCTCGGTCGCGCCGGCCGCGTCGGAATCGCCACGGGCCACACCGGCCGCGAAGGTCACGCACCGGGCGCCGGTCGTCCGGACGACGTCGACACGGCCCGAGGCCCCGCCGACACGGCCGCCTGAGACGCGCCCCCCTGGCAAGCCCGTCGTCACGCCGACGCGGACCCACTGCGTCCTTCCATCGGGGGTGCCGTGCACACTTCCCTAGACGCCGCGGGTGTGCCAGTTCATCGGCACGTCGCCGGTCTCCGGGTCGGCCGGCGGGTTGGGACCGAACTCCAGGGCGGCGTCGGCGGCGATCCGAATGATGATCGGCCGCAGCTCGACGCCGGACTGCCAATGGCCGGGTAGCGCGGCCGTGCCGTACCGGGCGCCCAGCAGATTGCCGCAGATCGACCCGGTCGAGTCGCTGTCGCCGGAGTGATTCACCGCGCACCGCAGCGCCCGGCGTACGACGTCGACGGGCTCGCCGTCGCGTACGGCCAGCGCCGCGCACACCCCGATGGCCAGAGCCTCCTCGCCGGTCCACCCGCCGCCGAGCGTCTCCAGCCGCTCCGGCGTGAGCGCGTCGCCCTCCCGGGCCAGCGCGACCGCCGCGTCCAGGGACGCCGACGTCTCCTCGTGGCCCTTGGAGGTCTCCAACTCCGTTCGGGCGGCGTCGAGCGCGTCCGCGAGGTCGGCACCGCGCAGCAGGCCCCACACGGACGCGGCCAGCACGCCTGCCGGGAGGTACCCGCTGGGATGGCCGTGGGTCAGAGCCGCCGACCTGACGCCCATCGCGAACGCGGCCCGGCGGCATTCGGCGGCGCCCGCCGGCACGCGCGGAGAGAAGGGGAAGCCCGCCGGCGCCGCCCGCATGACCCCGCCGCAGCCCTTCGAGTCGTTGATCGGCTCCTCGACGCTCCCCACGGGGACGTAGGGGCGCTGCCGGGCGGCGATCGTGTGCAGGGCGGACCGGCAGGTCCGGCCCGGCCCGCGCCGCTGGTGCATCTCCGGCTGGGCGAACAGCCAGCTTCCGGCGTACACGTCCTGCTCGGGGACCTCCTCGCCCTGGGTGCGGAGCCATCGCAGGTACGCCGCCTGCAGCAGACCGGGCGCGGCGCCGCCGATGCCCTTGCCGCGCTCCCGGATCGACGCCTGGATGAGCGCCTCGGCGGTGAACAGCGTCATCTGCGTGTCGTCCGTGACGGCACCCGCCCGCACCCGGGCGTCGCTGTACTCGGCCAGCCCTGCCTCGCCGTATGTCGCCCGGATCTCCGCGATCGGCCGGCCCTCGATCGGCGCGCCGAGCGCGTCGCCGATGGCACCTCCCAGCAGGCATCCCAGCATGCGGTCCGGATCCGGAAATCTCATGCGATCGCCCACCTTGGTAAGTCTGCCAGGGAGTGACCCTGAATCGGGCGGTGCGGGTCCTTCGGATACGACCACCCAGCGGGCTCTTTCTCGCTACTCTGACTCCCTGTGGATGGCGTATACGAGGACGCAACGGACACTCCGCGAACGACCATCATCAGCCGTCTGTGGGGATGGTTCGAACTGCTGCCGTTCCGCCGCGGCGTGACGCTGATCGCCGTCCTCATCGCCGTGCCCGCCCTTCTCGTCGGTGGTCTCTTCACCCTCCACGGAGACGGAAAGGACGACGGGCCCCAGCCTCGTACGGCCGCCGCGGCGCCGTCGGCGCGGCAGCACGACCCGAGCGCCATCGACCGGGCGGAGCGCACGTGGGGCGAGTTCGTGGCCTCCCGCAGCGAACGGCCCGCGTCCAGGTCCGCCTCGGGGGCCCCACGCGTGCCGCAGAGCCCGCATTCCCGGCCGGCCCCCACCACGGGCCCGCCCACCGGCACCCGATGCCCGCCGGAGCTGAAGAAATGGCCCTGGATGTGGGAGCTGTGCAAACATCGGCGCGGCGGCCACGGACGCCCCTGAGGTCTCCGGCAGAGCATGGAGCACTCCGTCACCTGTAGTACCGTCGTCCCGCCGCACTAGTTCCCCAGTCCCCCGGAGGATCTCCGCGTGCCAAGCACTCGGTCAGCGGCGCTGATGGCGGCGATCACGACGGTCGTGCTCTTGCTGATAACCGGCGCTGCGGATCGGTCGTCGGCGGCCCAATCGCCATCGGCCGACAGCGTCAAAGCCCTGCGCCAGCAGGCCGAAAAGGCCAAGAACGAGCTGTCCAAGGCCACCAAGGCCTGGCAGGAGCAGAAGAATGAGCTGAACGCCTCCGAGGCCAAGCTCAAGACGACGCTCGCCGACCTCGGCACCGCCGGCGCCGAACTGAGCAAGATCCGTGAGCCGCTGGCCCAGCTGGCCGCCAGCGCGTACAAGCAGCCGGGCGTCATCGGGGTGCCGGGGCTGATCGGGGGCAGCGACCCCGACGGCGCGCTGGCCGCGGCGACCGACCTGACGATGCTCACCAACGACCAGAAGTCCCTCATCGACAAGGCGGGCCGCCTGCAGAAGCAACGCGAGCAACTGGCCGCGTCGGCGCAGGACCTGCAGTCGAAGAACGCGGTCCAGGAGGCGAAGCTCGCGCAGGAGATGAGCGGGCTCAAGGACCGCTCCTCCCGCATCACCGCGCAGCTGACCGCCGCGCTCAAGAAGCTCGATCCCAACACCCGGCTGCAGCTCACCTGCCAGAAGAGCCTTGTCCCCGAGGCGCGGAAGTACCCCAACGGCCTGATCCCCTCGCGCTACCTCTGCCCGCTGCCCCAGCCCGGCCGGAGCCTCCGCGCGGACGCCGCGTTGGCCTTCTACAAGCTGAACAACGCCTACAAGGCGCATTTCGGCACGCAGATGTGCCTCACCGACTCCTACCGGCCGCTGGCCGAGCAGCAGCGGATTTACGCCAACCGGCCCGGCATGGCGGCCGTGCCGGGGCACAGCAACCACGGTTGGGGCACCGCCGTCGACCTGTGCGGCGGCGTGCAGAGCCAGGGCTCCGCGCAGTTCAACTGGCTCCAGGCCAATTCGAAGACGTACGAGTTCTTCCACCCGGCGTGGGCCTACAGCAGCCCCTTCGAGCCGTGGCACTGGGAGTACACGAAGGAAGACACCCCCGACGCCAGCGACTGACCGGCGACCAGGGCCCTCCTGCGTCGTCGTACTAGCCGACGATCGAGACCGAGAGCCGGGAGTCGACGGCGGCGCGGGCGATGGCGGCCGCTTGGGCGCGGCCGGTGCGCAGCACGATGAGGGCCCCCTCGTCGGGGTCGGGGCCGGGCCGGGGCACCGCGACCACCAGGACTTCGGCCGCGACCGTGCGTGCCGGCAGCGGGCCTTCGGCGCGGGCGGCCAGGAGGTCGACGCGGTCGCCGGCGTGCAGCAGCCGCACGACGGCGGCGTCGGCGAGCCGCACCGGCATGGCGACCGTGCCGGGGTCGGCGTCGTCCAGCAGGGTGCCGCCGCGCAGCCGTACGTCGGTCAGCGGCTCG
The DNA here is from genome assembly GCF_040655075.1 of Actinoallomurus sp. NPDC050550. Classification (NCBI taxonomy): domain Bacteria; kingdom Bacillati; phylum Actinomycetota; class Actinomycetes; order Streptosporangiales; family Thermomonosporaceae; genus Actinoallomurus; species Actinoallomurus sp. NPDC050550. Next base: position 45,429 of record NZ_JBFAJC010000044.1, read on the forward strand.
CCTCGGCGGATCGGCCCGGTGAGGGTGCGCCCGGCCGCCCGGTGGACCGCGCCGTCGGGCACGGCTCGGGCGGGCAGGGTGCGCACGCCGACGTCGGCGGCGCTCAGCGTCGCGCCGGCCGGCAGGTCGCGGGCGGCCACGAGGACCGGGGCGCCGCGCGGGTGCGGACGGGCGGCGGCCAGGCCGAACGCCGCCGCACCGGCCGCGAGCCCCGCGGCGATGAGGCGGCGATGCCGGCTCAGCAGCGCTCTCATCGTCGTCCCCGCGCGCCCGCCTTGGCGGGGGGAGCCAAGACCTCGGCCCCGGGGGCCGCGTGATGCCCGCCGGCTCGCGTGACACCGCCGGCTCGGCCGCACCTTCGTGTCATGGCAGGTCGAGAGGGAGCTTGAGCCCGTCGAGAGCGTTCGGGCAGGGGCAGTCGCGCTCGGCGGACAGCGCGCCGACGATGTCGATGACGAGGCCGCGCAGGCGGTCGACGTTCTGCGCGAACACGCGGAGCACCTCCTCGTGGGTCACGCCCGCGCCCTCCTCGACACCCGCGTCGAGGTCGGTGACCAGGCACGCCGGGATGTAGCAGAGGGCCAGCTCGCGGGCGAGGACCGCCTCGGGATGGCCGGTCATGCCGACGAGGGTCCAGCCCTGCGCGGCGAACCACCGGGACTCGGCCCGCGTCGAGAAGCGCGGCCCCTCGATGATGACCAGCGTGCCGTCGTCGACCGGCGGCCAGCCCGCGCCCTGGGCGGCCTCCACCACCGTGCGACGCCCGCGCGGGCAGTAGGGGTCGGCGAACGCGACGTGCACGGCGCCGTCGTCGTAGTAGGTCTGCGCGCGGCCGCTGGTGCGGTCGACGAGCTGGTCGGGGACGGCGAGCGCGCCGGGGCCGTACTCCGGGACGAGGGAGCCCACCGCGCTCGGGGCCACGACCTGCCGGACGCCGAGGGAGCGCAGGGCCCAGAGGTTGGCCCGGTAGGGGATCTTGTGCGGCGGGTAGCGGTGGTCGCGGCCGTGCCGCGGCAGGAACGCCACCCGGCGGCCGGCCACCGTGGCCAGGGCGATGGAGTCGCTGGGCGGGCCGTAGGGGGTGTCGACCTGGATCTCCTCGACGTCGTCGAGGAGGGAGTAGAAGCCGGACCCGCCGATCACGCCGATCTCTGCATGCATGAGCCGGACCCTAGCCGCCCGCCACACCGCCCCGCGAGAGCGCCCCCCACAGCCTGTGGACAACTCCCGGCGACCGGGTCCTGCCACCACTCATATCGAACTCGCGATATGTCTTGTCGGATCGGCAGACGCGTAATATCTTCTCTCAAACAGAGACGACATATCGCGTTCAGGGAAGGTGAACCATGCCCAGTCGACTGGCCGGACTCCCCGCCGGCCGCCGTACCAAGTGGGTCGTCCTCGCCGTCTGGCTCGTCCTCCTGATGGTCGGCGGCGCTCTCGGCGGCCGGCTGCAGGGCGCGACGAAGAACAACGCCGACGCCTACCTGCCCGGCGGCGCCGAGGCCACCCAGGTCATCAAGCTGCAGAAGAAGCTGCACCATGAGGACGGGATGCTCACCGTCGTGGCGTACGAGCGGCGCGGCGGCCTCACCGCGCAGGACGCGGCGTCCGTGCGGTCGGCGGCCGAGCGGTTGACGGGCGTGCCGCACATCGGGCCGGTGACCGGCCCGATCACGTCACGGGACGGCGAGGCGATGCAGCTGCTCGTCCCGATCCAGGGGGACGGGGACGCCGTCCTCACCGCCATCGACGAGCTCCGGAAGGTCGTCGAGCGCGGCCCGCCCGCCGGTCTCGACGTCCGGGTGACCGGCCCAGGCGGCACGATGTCGGACCTGATCGGCGTCTTCAAGGAGATCGACGGCACGCTGCTGTTCGTCACGCTGGGCGTGGTGATCGTCATGCTGCTGCTGACGTACCGCAGCCCGTTCCTGTGGATCGTCCCGCTGTTCGCGGTCGGCTCGGCGTACATGATGTCGCAGGGGCTCGTTTATCTACTGGCCGAGGCGGGGCTCACCGTCAACAGCCAGAGCACCGGGATCCTGGCGGTGCTGGTCTTCGGCGTGGGCACGGACTACGCGCTCCTGCTCATCGCCCGCTACCGGGAGGAACTGCACCGGCACGAGGACCGGCACGAGGCGATGCGGCTCGCGCTGCGCCGCGCGGGACCCGCCGTCCTCGCCAGCGCCGCCACGGTCACGCTCGCCACGCTGTGCCTGCTGGTCGCCGAGCTCAACTCCACCAGCGGCCTCGGTCCGGTTGCGGCGGTGGGCGTCGTCTGCGCGCTCGTCGCCATGACCACACTGCTGCCCGCCCTGCTCACGGCCCTGCCCCGCCGCGTGTTCTGGCCGGCGGTGCCCCGGTACGACGTCCGGTACGTCGCCGAGCCCGACGCGCTGGAGAAGGAGCACGGCGTCTGGGCCCGGGTCGCGGGGTTCGTCAGCGCCCGGCCGCGGGTGATCTCGGTCGGCGGCGTGCTCGTGCTCGCGGCCCTGGCGTTCGGCATGCTGTCGCTGAAGACCGGCCCGGTGTCCAACGCCGGCCAGTTCGTCGGGACGCCCGACTCGGTGGTGGGCGAGCGGGTGATGGCGCGGCACTTCCCGGCCGGGGCCGGCAGCCCGGCGGTCGTGATCGGCCCGCGCGATCCCGGCCTCAGGGCCGTGATCGCCCGTACGCCCGGGGTGTCCGACGTGAGCGCACCGGTCGCCCTCGGCGGCTACGAGCAGTACGAGGCGACGCTGTCCAGCGCGGCGGACACACAGGCGGCGCGCGACACGGTCGACCGCCTACGCGCCGCCGTACGGCCCCTGGGCGCCAAGGTCGGCGGGAACACCGCCGTCAACCTCGACACCCAGCGTGCCGCCGCGCACGACAACAAGGTGATCATCCCGATCATCCTCGCCGTCGTGTTCGTGATCCTCGCCCTGCTGCTGCGGGCCGTCGTCGCGCCGGTGCTGCTGATGGCGACCGTAGTGCTGTCGTTCGCCGCATCGCTCGGGGTCTGCGGGCTGGTGTTCACGCACGTGTTCGGCTTCGAGGGCGCAGACTCGGGGTTCCCGCTGCAGATCTTCCTCTTCCTGGTCGCCCTCGGCGTCGACTACAACATCTTCCTCATGACGCGGGTGCGCGAGGAGTCGCAGCGGCTGGGTACGCGGCGCGGCGTGCTGCGCGGGCTCACGGTGACCGGCGGTGTGATCACGTCGGCCGGGGTGGTGCTGGCCGCGACGTTCGCGGCACTGGCGACCCTGCCGGTGACCGGAACGGTGGAGATGGCCTTCGCGGTGGCCTTCGGGGTGCTGCTGGACAGCCTGCTGATCCGGTCCCTGGTGGTCCCGGCGCTGGCGTACCAGATGGGGCGGCGCGTCTGGTGGCCGGGCCGCGCGGCGGGGGACCGGCCGGTCGCAGCGGGCGAACGGCCGCTGCCGCAGGCCGTTCGCTGATCACGCCGGACGGGCCCTCGGCGGGTTGGCGAAAGTGACCGAAGGTCACCGAGCGGCACGACCCGCGGGGCCCGTCGTGCGTGTCCTTCACACTCGGGGCGTCGTCCGGCGCCGGGGTCAGGCGACCTTCTCGCCGGACGACGAGCCCGACGAACCAGATGAACTCGACGAATTCGAAGAACTTGAGGAGCTCGAAGACTCGGAGGAGGACGCCGACTCCTTCTTCGCCTCGGTCTTGGCGGGCTCGTTCTTCTTCGCCGAACCGCTGGACGAGGTGGTCGCACCGCTACGGCTGTCGGTGCGGTAGAAGCCCGAACCCTTGAACACGATCGCGGCCGCGGAGAACACCTTGCGCAGACGCCCGCCGCAAGCGGGGCACTCGGTCAGCGCGTCATCGCTGAACTTCTGCACGACCTCCAGAGGCTCACCGCATTCGGTGCACGCGTACTGATACGTCGGCACGAGTTCCTCCTAGCTGTACACAGCCCTCAGGACTGGCACTCTCACTCAATGACTGCTAATGCTACCGGGCGTCGAATCATTCCCGGCGCCCATGCTCACTGTTCGCCCCGCTCGCCGTACCAGCCAGCCAGCTTCCCGCGCCGGCTGACGGCCCGCAACCGGCGTTCGGCCGCCGGGCGGGCGGCGCTCGTGGCCACGACCAGCAACTCGTCGCCCGCCTGCAGGGCCGTGTCGGGGCCCGGCACGAAGCTGTGGCCCTCCCGTACGACGAGGGTGATCACCGCTCCCTCGGGCAGGCGCAGCTCGAAGATCTCCACGCCGTTGAGGTGGGAGTCCGGCGGGATCCGGATCTCCAGCAGGTCGGCGTGCAGCTCCTCCAGGGGAGCGGCCTCGATGTCGATCTCCCGGGCGCGGTCGGGGATGGTCACCTTCAGGAGCCGCGCCAGCGACGCGAGCGTCGGTCCCTGCAGCAGGGTGAAGACCACCACGATGATGAACACCTGCGCGAACAGCGCATGCGCCCCGGGCAGGCCGGCCGACGCCGGGATGGTGGCCAGCACGATCGGCACCGCGCCGCGCAGCCCCGCCCACGACAGGTAGGCCTTCTCGCGCCAGCCGATCCCGAAGAACGGCGTGGAGACCAGCACCGACAGCGGCCGGGCCACCAGCACCAGCGCGAAGCCGCAGATCAAGGCCGCGCCGATCTGCGCGGGCAGTTCCTGCGGCGAGTCGAGCAGGCCGAGCATGATGAACAGCCCGATCTGGGCCAGCCACGCGAGCCCCTCGGCGAACCCCCGGGTGGCCGGGCGGTGCGGCAGCGGGCTGTTGCCGAGCACCAGGGCCGAGATGTACGTCGCGAGGAACCCGCTGGCGTGTGCCATCGACGCCCCGCCGTACGCGCCGACGGTCAGCGACAGCACCGCGATCGGGTACAGGCCCGACGCGGGCAGCGCCGCCCGGCGCAGGGCGTACGCGCCGAACCGGCCGACCACCAGGCCGATCACCGCGCCGACGGCCAGCTCGTAGACCAGTTCGGCCACCATGAGCAGCGGCGTCGGCGCGTGGCGGGAGCTCAGGGCGACGACGAGGATGACGACCGGCGCGTCGTTGAAGCCCGACTCGGCCTCGAGCACTCCGGTCAGGCGTTCGGGCAGCGGCAGCCGCCGAAGCACGGAGAAGACCGCCGCGGCGTCGGTCGGGGCGAGCACCGCCCCCAGCAGCATCGCCAGACGCCATTCGATGCCCACGAGCCAGTGCGCCGCCGCCGCGACGACCACGATGCTGACCGCCGTGCCGGCGATCGACAGCGAGAGTGCGGCAGGCACTCCCGGCCGTACGGCCGACCAGCGGGTGGTGAGCCCGCCTTCGGCCAGGATCAGGACCAGGGCCGCCAGGCCCAGGTTCTCGGCGACGACCATGTTGTCGAAATGGATGCCGAACCCCGCCTCGCCGAGCATCAGGCCGAGCGCCAGGTACAGGAGCAGACTCGGCAGCCCGCTCCGGTGCGCCAGGCGCACCGCCACGATCGCTGCGATGACCACGACCGAGCCGAGCAGCAGCCACAGGTCGAGTTCCACCGACACCCCCTTGATCAGGACTTTCTCACAACCGGTCACAGGTGGTGGACAGGGCGTCTCCCGGTGCGGAGACCGGGGACGTTCCAGGAACGCGGTCGCGCTGTATCGCGCGACCACGGATGTGTGTTCGCGTGTTCGCCGTCGGCTCGCGGCCAGGGCCCTGTGGGCCCGGGACGTGAGTCCTAACGGTGGCGGATGAGTGAGTCGAGGCCGTTGACGACGTTCGCCACCGGGCGGCCCTCTACCGCCGCCCGGATGTTGTCGATCACGGCCGTGATGATGTTCAGCTGCGACTGTCTGGTCGAGCCCGCGGCATGCGGGGACAGCAGGACGCTCTCGTGCCGCCGGAGCGGGTGATCGGCGGGCAGGGGTTCGTCGTCGTAGACGTCGAGTGCCGCCCCGGCCAGCCGGCCGCTCTCCAGCGCGGCGAGCACGTCGGCGTCCGGCGCGATGCCGCCCCGCGCCACGTTGACCAGAAAGGCGCCCGCCGGCAGCAGCGCGAGCCGACGGGAGTCGAGCAACCCGACGGTCTCCGGAGTGCGCGGCAGGCAGACGACGAGGATGTCGGATCCGGCCAGCAGGTCGTCGATCTCCTTGTAGACGCCGGTGTCCCGGCGCCGCCGTGACCAGTACGCGACCTGGCAGCCGAGCGCCTCGAACAGCCGCGCCGCCTCCGCGCCGATCGCGCCCATGCCGAGCACGCCGACCCGGCGGTTCGCCAGCTCGTCCGAGCCGCGCGAGGCGGTTTCCAGCTGCGGCCAGCCGCCCTCGCGCATGCGCCGGTCCGCCCACGAGAGCTGCCGGGACAGGTCCAGCGCGGCGCTCAGGGCCCACTCGGCCACGGACCGGGCGTTCGCCCCGGCGGTGTTGGCCACGGGCACCCCGGCGGCGGTCAGCGCGTCGACGTCGAGCGAGTCCACTCCGACGGACGGCATCTGCACGAACGCCAGGCGCGGTGCGGCCGCCACGGCGGCGGCGTCGATCGCGAGCTCGCCGGTGAAGTCGCCGACGACCAGCTCCGCGTCGGCCAGAAGAGAGTGCAGGGCCTCGCGGCTCCGCTCGGCGGGCACGCTGACGTCGGCGCCGAGCGGGTCGAATACATGGTGGATCAGGTCGGAGCCGAGGGGCGGGAGGGCGAGCAGCTTGAAGCGGTCGCTCATGCGCCGGCCTCCGTCCCGGTGAACCGGACGAGGCCGCCCGATGGCGTGACCGCCGCCCGTACCGGCCGGTCGTGCGGCTCGGCGGGAAGGACGTCGACCAGCTCGGTGTCGTACACCGGCGCGATCGTGAGGATGCTCTCGGCGACGCGGGCCAGCGCCCGGTCGTACGAGCCGCCGCCGCGCCCGAGGCGCGCGCCCGTCGACGACACCGCCAGCGCGGGCACGATCACCAGGTCGGCGCTGCGGATCGCCTCCGGCCCCCGTACGGGCTCGGTGGGCTCCAGCAGGCCGAACCGCCCCGGCTCCAGTGACTCTGGGCCCTCGTAGGAGGCCCAGTCGAGGTCACCGTCGGGCAGCAGCCGGGGGACGAGGACGTACGTCCCGCGCTTCCACAGCGCGAACAGCAGGCTCTGCGTGGCCGGCTCGGTGCCGACCGAGACGTACGCGGCGACGGTGCCGGCCATCTCCGCCTCCGGCAACGTCAGCACGGTGTCGCGCAACAGCCGCCCGGCGGCGGTGCGTTCGTCCGGCGTGAGGCGGGCGCGGGCCGCCAGCAGATCCGAACGCAGGGCCGTCTTGTCCTCGGTCATGTCGCGCACGTCTCCATTGTCCCGTGAAATCAGAGTGAGATCTCCGTGAAGATGAGCGCCGCACGGGGGGACCGTCCGCTGAACCGGCCCGATCGACGGTTAGGGTCTTGTCATGGCCGACCACGTATCCGTCACCAAGGCGGTCGTTCCCGCTGCCGGCCTTGGCACGCGGTTCCTGCCCGCCACCAAGGCGACTCCCAAGGAGATGCTCCCGATCGTCGACAAACCGGCGATCCAGTACGTCGTCGAGGAGGCCGTCGCCGCCGGGCTCGACGACATCCTGCTGATCACGGGCCGTGGGAAGCGGCCGATCGAGGATCACTTCGACCGCGCGTACGAGCTGGAGGAGGCCCTGCGCGCCAAGGACGACCCGAAGCGGCTCGCCTCCGTGCGGGAGTCCAGCGAGCTCGGCGACGTGCACTACGTGCGCCAGGGCGAGCCGAAGGGGCTCGGGCACGCCGTCCACTGCGCCCGCCGGCACGTCGGGCACGAACCCTTCGCCGTGCTGCTCGGCGACGACCTCATCGACGAGCGTGACGCGCTTCTGCAGCGCATGCTGGAGGTGCGGGAGAGGCACGGCGGCAGCGTGGTGGCGCTGATGGAGGTCGAGCCCGAGCAGGTGTCGCTGTACGGCTGCGCCGCGATCGAGTCGACCGACGAGGACGACGTCGTCCGTGTGACCGACCTCGTCGAGAAGCCGGTGCCGGGGGAGGCCCCCAGCCGGTGGATCGTCATCGGCCGTTACGTCTGCGACCCGGCGATCTTCGACGTGCTGGAGAAGACCCCGCCCGGCCGGGGCGGCGAGATCCAGCTCACCGACGCGCTGCTCACGCTCGCCCGGCGGGACCGCTCCGAGGGCGGCCCGGTGCACGGCGTGCTGTTCCGCGGCCGCCGCTACGACACCGGCAACAAACTCGACTACCTGCGCACCGTGGTGCAGTTCGCGGCCGACCGGCCCGAGCTGGCCGACGAGTTCCTGCCGTGGTTGCGCGAGTTCGTGGCGAAGCACGATGAAACAGGTAGATGAACATCTGGCGGACATCCTGGGGGCGATACGGGAACTTCCGCCCCTGGAGCTGGCCCTGCCGGAGTCATACGGAGGCGTCCTCGCCGAGCCCGTCACCGCACCCGTCGACCTGCCGCCGTTCGACAACTCCGCCATGGACGGCTACGCGGTGCTGGCCTCGGACGTCGCGTCCGCGGCCGAGACATCACCCGTGACCCTGTCGGTCGTCGGCGACATCGCCGCCGGCGACCAGGGCGCGTACGGCATCGGCCCGGGCCTGTGCGCCCGGATCATGACCGGCGCGCCCCTGCCCGGGCGCGCGGACGCCATCGTCCCGGTCGAGTGGACCGACGGCGGCACCGCCAAGGTCACGATCCGGCGGTCCGCCACGCCCGGCCACTACATCCGGCGCGCCGGCGAGGACGTCACCGCCGGGCAGACCGTCCTCCCGGAGGGCACCCGTCTCGGGCCCGCGCAGATCGGCATGCTCGCCGCCGTCGGCCGCGCCCGCGTCCTCGTACGCCCCCGGCCCCGCGTCGCCGTGCTGTCCACCGGCAGCGAGCTGATCGAGCCCGGCCGCCCGGTCGGGCCCGGCCAGATCTGGGACTCCAACAGCTTCGCGCTGACCGCCGCCGTCACCGAGGCGGGCGGCGTCGGCTTCCGGCAGGGCACGGTCGGCGACGACCCGCGCGAGGTGCTCACCACGATCGAGGAGCAGCTCGCCTACGCCGACCTGATCATCACCTCGGGCGGGGTCAGCATGGGCGCCCGCGACGTCGTCAAGGAGGTGCTGTCCGGGCTGGGGACCATGCGGTTCGAGAAGGTCGCGATGCGGCCCGGCAAGCCGCAGGGCTTCGGCCTGCTCGACGACCGCGTCCCCGTCTTCACCCTGCCCGGCAACCCGGTCAGCGCGTACGTCTCCTTTCAGGTGTTCGTCCGACCGGCGCTGCGCGCGCTACAGGGCCTCCCGCCCACGCCGCCGAGGACCGTACGGGCCTACCTCGCCGTGCCGATCACCTACTCGCCAGAGGGACTGCGGCAGTACCTGCGCGCGGAGCTCTCCGTCGACGAGGACGGGAATCACCGGGTGGTCCCGGCGGAGGGGCAGGGCTCCCACCAGGTGTTCTCGCTGGCGTCCTCGAACGCGCTGATCGTCGTGCCTGAGGACGTCACCGACCTCCAGGCGGGGGACAACGTCGACGTGCTGGAGCTGCCATGAGCGATTTCTCCCACCTCGACGAGTCCGGGGCGGCCCGGATGGTGGACGTCTCCGCCAAGGAGGTCTCGGCACGTACGGCCACGGCCACCGGCTTCGTCCGGCTGTCCGCGGAGTGCGTCGCCGCCCTGCGCGCCGGGAACGTCCCCAAAGGTGACGCTCTCGCCGTCGCCCGCATCGCGGGCATCCAGGCGGCCAAGCGGACGCCCGACCTCGTCCCGCTCTGCCACCCGATCGCCATCCACGGCGTCACCGTCGACCTCACCGTCCAGGACGACGGCGTGGTGATCTCCGCACAGGTGCGCACCGCCGACCGTACAGGCGTGGAGATGGAGGCGCTGACCTGCGTGTCCGTCGCCGGCCTCGCCCTCATCGACATGGTCAAGGCCGTCGACCCCGCCGCCGTGATCACCGACGTCCGTGTCGAGGAGAAGACCGGCGGCAAGACCGGCCTCTGGCGGCGGCCGTGACAGTGATCAGGGCGCTCGCGGTGACCGTGTCGAACCGCGCGTCCGCCGGCGTCTACGAGGACCGCTCCGGGCCCGTCCTCGCCGGACTCCTGCGCGATCTGGGCTGCGAGGTCGACGGACCCGTCGTCGTCCCCGACGGCGAGCCGGTGGAAAAGGTCCTGCGCGACGCCGTCGCCCAGGGCTACGACGCCGTCGTCACCAGCGGCGGCACCGGCCTCACCCCGACCGACCGTACGCCCGAGATGACCCGGCGCGTCATCGAGCGGGAGATTCCCGGCATCGCGGAGGCAATCCGGCTCACGGGCCGCGAGAAGGTCCCGTCCGCGATCCTCTCCCGTGGCCTCGCCGGCGTCGCCGGACGTACGCTGATCGTCAACCTGCCCGGTTCGACGGGCGGGGTGCGCGACGGTATGGCCGTGCTCGGCGAGGTGCTGGGACACGCCGTCGACCAGATCGGCGGCGGCGACCATCCGCGCACACCCTGAACGAGGATGGCGTCAGGCCCGTCCCCGGGGAATCATGGGAGTGTGGAACGCATGCGGGGTTGGCCGGCCAACCTGAACGAGGGGCCGGTCGGGCTGCGGCCCTTGCGGCTACGCGACGCGTCGACGTGGCGAGAGGTGCGGATCCGCAACGCCGAATGGCTGCGGCCGTGGGAGCCCACCAACCCCGAGACCCCGCTGTTCCGCAGTGGCCTCGGTCCCTACCTCAGCATGGTGCAGACCATGCGCCGCGAGGCGCGGCACGGCCTCGCCCTGCCCTGGGTCGTCACCTACGAAGGGGCGTTCGCCGGGCAGCTCACCATCGGCGCCATCGTCTGGGGCTCCGCCCGCTCCGCACAGATCGGCTACTGGGTCGACAAGGCCGTCGCCGGCCGCGGCGTCATGCCGACCGCCGTCGCCCTCGCCGTCGACCACGCCTTCTTCAACGTCGGCCTGCACCGCGTCGAGGCCAACATCCGTCCCGAGAACACCGCCAGCCGTCGCGTCGTCGAAAAACTCGGCTTCCGCGAAGAGGGCGTGCGCCGGCGTCACCTGCACATCGATGGGGCCTGGCGCGACCACATCTGCTACGCGTTGACTTCCGAGGACATCCCGGGCGGCCTCATGGCCCGCTGGCGCGCCAGCACCCGCCAGGCCTTCCCGCGCTGACGCCGTGATCGCGCAGCGCTGCCGCGGATATCGGAATGTGATGTTCACGGAGCCGTACTCCGGAGACCATTGAGGCGGGCACCGCACGGCGTGATCATGTCGCTCGGAAACTTTCGGTCAGGAAAGCTTCAGGAACGATCCGATCTCGCGACACACCGCCCCTAATGCTCGTCAACCACTGACGGTGGGTCTTAGCGTGCGGGACGTGAGCGTGCGCGTCTGCGAGGTCAGCCTGCGGCCTGGACGCGTCTATGAGGAGGGCTGATGAGCAGCGCACTCCTCTATCTCGCGATCGTAGCCGTGTGGGGCATCGTCCTGGTCCCCATGTGGCTCCGTCGTGACGGTTCCCGGACCCGGCAGCGCCGCTTCGACGAGGACACCGACACACTGACGGAGTCGCCCGCCGAGGTCGCCGACAACGTCGACGAGGCCCTGCCCGAGGACCACCCCGTCCCGGCCCCGCAGGCCCGCCAGGCCGCCCGCAGGCGAGCGAGCCGCGCCGCCGTCATCGCCCGCCGCCGACGCCGCACCGTCGGGCTCCTCCTGCTGGTGCTCACCGCCGTCGCCACCGTCGTCGCCGGCGTCACGCCATGGTGGTTCATCGCGCCCCCGGCCGTCCTCCTCGTCGGCCACCTGACGCTGCTGCGCATCGCCTTCAAAGTCGACGCCGAACGCCGTCGCGCCCGCCACATCGCCCGCCTCCGCGCGATGGAGGCCGAACGCCGTCGCGCGGAGGAGCAAGCCCGCCTCGCCCTCGAGGCCCAGCGCACCGCCGAGGTCATCACCATGCCCGAGCGGCCGCAGGAAGAGGTCTACGACCAGTACACCGACCAGCGCGCCGTCGGCGACTGAGCCTGCTCCCCGACGAGCTGCTGCCCGGGCCTGGCGAGCCCGCCACGCGGCCGAGCGCGCAGCGAGAGATGAGGAGAACTACTCACCGTCGCCGATCCGGTGTGATCGGCAACACCAGGTAACCGATGCGCGAGCAGTGCCCAATGTTTGCTAGCCTTACCTCGTCCTTGGGGCTGTAGCGCAGTCCGGTAGCGCACCTCGTTCGCATCGAGGGGGTCAGGGGTTCAAATCCCCTCAGCTCCACTTCGGACCTGGGACCAGTGTGGTCGCGGCGGTGCCGCTTCCCTGCTGGTCCTTCGTCATTTCGTCCAGGGGGGACCCCCTGGAACCCCCGATGTGGGGGCTTCGCCCCCACGCCCCCTGCGCGGGCTGGGGTCTTCTTGGTGTGTGGGCTTGGTGCCCACGGGCCTCTGCGCGGGCTGGGGTCTTCTTGGTGTGTGGGCTTGGTGCCCACGGGCCCCTGCGCCGGGCGGGGCTAGCGCGTGCGTATTTCACGGGTCGTCGGTGAGGGCGTAGGTGAGGGCTCGGTCGATGGGGAGCCGGACGCCCTCGTCGAAGAGCTTGGCGTACGTGTCCTCGCCCAGCGCCGTCCGGGTGCGTTGCTCACAGAGCCGGTGGTCGGCGGCCAAGTGCCGCTGGGTCAGGGGCGCCGCGGTGAACCGCCAGATCGCTTGGGCGCAACCGAGCAGCCGGGCGGCGCCTTCGAAGTCGTGGCGGGTGCCGGCATCCCAGGCGAGGACTTCCAGGCAGTGGGCGATGCCCCACCCGTCGATGTGGGGGGAGACCCGGAGCCTTTCCCGGGCCAGCCAGGTCGCCCGCTCGCGGTCGCCGATCAACCAGTTGGCGACACCGCACAGCCCCAGGGACCGGGCGTACGTCATCGGTGCGCCGGCCCGATCCGCCATCTCCAGGCACTGCTCGCCGAAGACCCGGGAACGGTCGGCCTCGCCGAGGAGCGCGGTGCCGTACGTCAGGAAACGCAGGGTCATCCACACGCCCACGCGGTCATCGAGTGCCCGCAGGCGGGTGAGGGCGTCCTCCAAGAAGGCCACGGCGCGGTGCAGATCGCCGCAGAAGAACGCGTGCATGCCGCGGAGCATCGTGGCATTGGCCCAGGCCGACTCGTCGCCCAGGCGTTCGGCCAGGGCGAGGCACTGGTCGATCAGCGACCGTGCCGTCTCCCATTCGGCCACCAGGAGAGCCAGCCATCCGTTCACCCAGAGGGCCTTGGCCCGTGTCGGGCTCGGCTCGGGGTTGAGGGACAGGGTCCGGTCGAGCCAATACCGTCCCTCCTGATGGCGGACCGCCGTGGTCCAGTAAGGCCACAGGGAGCAGGCGATCCGCAGCCCGTCGCCTGCCTGACCGGGCTCGCTGACGCAGAACTCCAATGCGGATCGCACGTTGGAGTAATCACCCCCCAGCCGGTCGAACCCCTCCAGTTCCTCTGCGCTCAGGAACCGGCGTTCCGACTGCCGGGCCACCTCCGCGAAGTGATCCCGGTGGCGCGTCCGCACCGCCCTGGCCTGACCGGAACGAGTCAGTCGCTGGGTGCCGTACTCGCGGATCGGCTCCAGCATCCGGTACCGGGCGACCTGCGCGGCCGGTGAGGAGACCAGCACCGACTTGTCGACCAGGCCCGCGAGGAGCGTGAGCACGTCCACGTCTTCGATCCCGTCGCCGGAACAGACCTGCTCGGCGGCGCCGATGTCGAAGCCGCCGCTGAACACCGATGCCCGCATCCACAACTGTTGCTCCGCCTTCGAACACAGGTGGAAGCTCCAGTCGATCGCCGCCTGCATCGTCTGGAGCCGTGGCGTCGCCATCTGCGCCCCCGCGCCCAGGGCCTGCAACGAGTGTTCGCCGAGCCGAGCCAGGATCGCCTCGACGGGCATGGCCCGCACCCGTACGGCGGCCAGTTCGATCGCCAGGGGGATGCCGTCCAGGCGCCGGCAGATCTCGGCCACCTCCCCACGGCTCGCCGCGGTGACGGCGAAGCCCGGGAGCGCGGAGGCCGCACGCTCGGCGAACAGCCGTACCGCATCGCTGCGCCCCGGCGCGCCCTCCTCGTCCGGCGGGACCGGCAACGGCGGCAACTCCACGAGCCACTCCCCGCCCGCGTGCAGCGCCTGCCGGCTGGTCGCCAGGATCCGCAACCCGGGAGCGGCCTGCAGTAGCTCGGTCACCAGGACCGCACAGGAGTCCACCAGGTGCTCGCAGTTGTCCAGCACCAGCAGAAGATCCTTCTCCGCCAGGAAACGCGCCAGGACCTCCTGTACGGCACAACCCGACTCACCGGGCACGCCGACCGCGTCCCCGACCGTCTGGGCCAAGAACCGTGCGTCCTTCAGCGCGGCCAGCTCCACCAGCCGTACACCGTCGGCGAACGAACTCGCCGACTGCCGCGCCACCCGCTGCGCCAGCCGGGTCTTGCCGACCCCTGGTCCACCGGTCACGGTCACCAGCCGATGCCGCCGGACGAGCCGCTTCACCAGACTGATCTCGCGCCCGCGGCCCACGAAACTGGTCAGATCAACGGGAAGGTTCCCCGCCGGGTATGCCGAATGGGAACCTGCCATGGCAGCCCCCTCCCCCCAGCAGTCAATCTAATCCCCATCTCCGGGAGTACGACAGGTTGCCCATCGCCACCCGTCGTTGACCTGCCGGTACACCGGATGCGCCACGGCGTCCTGGACCTTGGGGGTCCGACATGGGCGAGGTGGCGATCAGCGCTCCGGAGATCTTGATTTGGGGTCTTCGGCGGCGATGAGTTTCGCCGGAGCTCGCGGTCATACGTGGTGAACCCGCGAGGAGGAGACACCATGAGCGACACGACGCGCATCGTCGAGGTGGGGACCGTCGGGATCCCCGTCACGGACCAAGAGCGAGCCCTCGACTTCTACGTCGGCATCCTCGGCTTTGAGAAGCGACGGGACGTCCCGTTCGGACCCGCCCGCTGGATCGAGGTGGCGCCGCCGGGAGCGGCCACGACCATCGCGCTCGTTCCCGCGGATTCGGGAGTGCCGACCGGCATCCGCCTCACGACCCACGACACCGACGCCGACCACGCGAACCTGCGGGAACACGGCGTCGACACGGATCCGGAGGTCATCCGCATGGGAAGCGCGGTGCCGCCGATGTTCACCCTGCGGGACCCCGATGGGAACACCCTCGTCGTCATCGGCTCGGCCTGAACCGCCGCCCGGTCTGTCAATGGAGGAAGCAATGCTCGACACGGAATTCACGGCGAAGCTGGTGAAGAGCCCGAACAAAGGCGGCTGGACGTTCGTCGTCTGGCCCGACTCGGTCGAGTTCTTCGGGACACGAGGTCTCGTCAAGGTCCGGGGTACGGTCGACGGCCATCCGTTCCGCAGCTCGTTCATGGCGATGGGCGACGGCACGCACAAGCTGCCCGTCGCCGCGGAGGTGCGCAAGGCGATCGGTAAAGAGGCCGGAGACGTCGTGACGATCCGCCTCGAGGCGCGGATCAAGAGCTGAGCCCGGATCCGCGCCTCCGGACGGGCACTTCGCGCGAAGGCGGGCCCGGCCGTAACGTGTCCGCTGCCGATACCGAAGGCGTACGGCTCACAGGAGGTGCTCAGGGTGGCGGACGACGAGGTCGCACAGACCTTCAAGGAGATCGACTACGACGGCGATGGCTACATCACCGCGATGGAGTTCAAGCTCGCCATGACCAGGCGCCACGAGGCGGTCAGCGGTGACGAGATCAACTCGATCTTCGCCCACGCCGATGACGACGGAGACGGGCGCATCAACCTCGCGGAGTTCGCCAAGGCTTGGAATGCCTGATGCCGCGTACTGACCGTTGGCGATCGCAGCGCCTCTCTGGAGCCGGCGATCGCCAACGGTCAGTGGGGTCATCGGCGCTGGGGTTTAACGCCCGGTAAGACCGTCCCTCCTTCGCCGTCAAGATCGTTACCATGCCGCGTATCAAGGACGATCTTGAAGGAGGTCGGATGAACGTACGCGTCAAGGCCGCTCTGGTCGCGGCGACCGCAGCCACCGTCGTCGGCGGGCTCGCCCTTCCCGCGAACGCGGGCACGTACCAGGCGGAGACGGTCCACGGGAGCTTCTCGTGCGGCGGGGGTTCAAAGCAGACGCTCAACTACTCCTACGCGCGCGGTAACGTCACGGTGACCGTGTACTACAACAACCACTGCTCGCACGCGATGCACATCGCCGGTGACAAACAGACCAGTCGCGGGACGATCGAGCAGTTCGGCTGCTTCACGGCGCCGGCGTACAAGAAGAGCAAGCACGTCTTCCGGGTGAACGGCACCGACTTCTCCGACGTCAACCTGGTTAAGCACTGCTGATCGGTATGACCCGACGGTGATTCTGCGCACCGGACGGCGCAGGATCGACCCGCCCCGCTCGACCGTCGGGGCGCCGACGGCCCGATTCCCGCCTTACGGGTCGGCCGGTCATCGTCATGGACCTCGCGACGCGGCGTCGCTTCGCCGGGCGTCCCGGACCTCGACTTCCCGTACGTTCCTCTCTCGGGTTTCGCCGACGCGCCCTGGGCCGAACTCTTGGCGCGACACTGACCCGTCGCCATCCCGCGACGCTCGCCGGGGGCCTTCGGCGCTGGGATCCTTGGGCTCTCGTCACAACAACCCGCAACCCCCCGAAGAGGTCCTTAATGGCTTCATTCGGGATATTTCGGGCATTAAGGGATTCTTTTGCGGTGTTGTTCGTTGCTGAAACGGCGACCGCGCCACACCGCGGTCGTACGGCCGTTCGTGTTCCTCCGGTCGTACGGCGAACCAAGCGGGTGCCCAGCGGGTCTCCCTTGGTAAAGGATCTAGGCTGTCAAGCTGGGACACAGGAGTGCATATGGGACAACGCGCGGTCGATGCCGTCTCCGACGGCGGGGAGGACACCGCCACCGGTGACACCGAGGGCGACGCCACGGCCGAGGACGCCGAGGGCGACGCCACGGGCCGGGACCAGGAGGACGGCTCCACCGCGGGTGGCTCCGGTGGCGGAGTCGCTGCCGAGAGAGACGAGGCCGACGCCACGGCAGGGGCCGTACCCGTAGAGACGGGGGCGGCGGCGAAACGCGAGCCGGTCGTCGCCGACGGTCGACGCGGCGCGCTCGCCGGCGACGGTATCTCCGTCGTGATGGCCGCGGCGGCGAAGAAGCGCCTCCCGGCCGCCGTGAACACCGGTAACGGCGCGCGGGTCGCGACCCCGGCCGATGAGAGCCCTGACGCGGTCGCCGGCGACGGTGCGGGCGCCCCCGATGCGACCGAGGAGAAGGCCGCCCCGGCCGCCGGCGGCGGTAAGCCGGGTGCGAGCGCGGCTGCCAGTGGCGAGGCGGCCGGTGAAGGCGCGGTCGCGGACGGCGGGGACGCTCCTGCGCTGGATGACAACGTGGTCGCGGACGGCGGTGGCGCTCCTGTGGCCGATGACGACGCCGTCACGGACGGCCGGGACGCACTGGCGGCCGATGGCGGTCCGGACGCCGCCGTCCCCGACGATGGTGGCGCTCCCGCGGTCGGTGGGGAAGCGGCTTCGGGCGAGGACGGTTCGGATGCCGCCGTGGCGGAGCCGGGTTCGGAGGCCGTCGCCGATGACGGCGCCGAGGCGGCGCTCCAGGACGCAGGCCCGGCGGACGGGGACGCGGCAGTCGGCGGGAGGTCCCGCCGGGGGCTCGGGTCCGCGCTGGGGCTGACGGTCGCCTCGGCCGTGGTCTGGGGCGTGGCGCACATCTGGGCCGGGCGTCGTGTCGCCGGATTCCTCCTCATGGGGCTGTTCGCGATCATCGTTGGCGGGGGAGTCGCCGTCGGCCTGCTCTACCAGCATGATCTCAAGCAGATCGCGGTCCAGCGGGACTGGCTCGCCGGCATCACCGGCGGCATCCTGGCACTCGCGCTCGTCTGGGCCGTCATCGTCGTCCGCTCGTACCAGGTCGTACGGCCCCGGGGCATGGCCCGTACGGCGCGGGTCCTCGCCGGCGCGCTGGTCGTCGTGCTCGCCGTCGGCGTGTGCTCGCCGCTCGTCTGGGCCGCGCGCAGCACGTACACCCTGCGGGACACGATCGGCACGATCTTTCATGGCGACGAGGCGCGGCCGCAGCCGCCCGTCAACATGGACGACCCGTGGAAGGACAAGCCGCGGGTCAACATCCTGCTTCTCGGCGGCGACGGGGCCGGTGACCGCGTCGGCGTCCGTACGGACAGCATGACGGTCGCGAGCGTCGACACCAAGACCGGGAACACGGTGCTGTTCAGCCTGCCCCGGAACCTCCAGCACTTCCCGATGATCCCGAGGCTGCGCTCCCGCTGGCCCGACGGGTTCACCGGGGTCGGCGCGCCGGGTGACGAAGGGCTGCTGAACGAGCTGTTCCAGGACGCCGAGGACGACCCCTCGCTCGTACCCGGCTTCGACAAGGGACGCCGGGGACCGGAACTGGTCCGGGAGGAGATCTCGTACCTCATCGGCCAGCCGATCGACTACTACATCCTCGTGAACCTGTTCGGCTTCGCCGACATCGTCGACGCGATCGGCGGGGTCAAGGTGCACATCGCCCAGGACATCCCGTTCGGCGGCCCGGAGGACGGCAGCGCGCCGACCGGGGTCCTCAAGGCCGGCGACCGCGAGCTGAGCGGCAAGGAGGCGCTGTGGTTCGGGCGTTCACGCACCGCCAGCAGCGACTTCGTCCGCATGGGCCGGCAGAAGTGCCTGATGAAGGCGATCGCCGAGCAGGCCGATCCGCAGCGGGTGCTGACGCGGTTCCAGCAGCTCGCCGCCGCCGCGAAGAAGACGATCTCGGCGAACATCCCGGCCGAGCTGCTGCCCGCCCTCATCAAGCTGTCGAGCACGGTGAAGCACGGCGCGCAGATCGGGAGCCTGATGTTCGTGCCGCCGGAGTTCCACGTCGTCCGGCCGGACGTCGGCGTCATGCGGCGCGCGGTCACGAACGCGATCGCGGCCAGTGAGGCGGGCTCGGCCACGGCCTCGCCGAATCCCGAGGCGTCGGCTTCGGCGCAGCCCTCCGGCGTCTCCGCGGCGCCGGGTGCGTCCAGCGGTCCGTCGTCGGCGCCGACCGCGGAGGCGTCTCCGGCAGGCTCGGGTAGTGCGGCGTCGCCTGCGGGGTCTCCGGGCGACTCGGCGACTCCGAGCGCAGGTGACCAGCCGTCCGCGGGCGCGTCGCCCAGTGCCCGTGCCAAGGACAAAGCGGTCTCGCTGACGGCCGCCTGCGGAGGTTAGAGGTCACGCATATAGCGGCCATTCAACCGGTTTTCGTGAACTTTTACCGATTGCCACGATAAGCGGGGCCGTGTGCCTTACCTTGCTATCGGGGCAGGTGGGGGTCATGCGTCGGGTAGGATCCAGCAGTCAACGCCAATGGTCACTTACCGCGTATATTCAATCACTTTGCAAACCGATCGGTGGGGCCGCACGTCCCGGATGGAGACGCGGCCGCAGTGAGCTGGGCTCGCGAGCAGAGGATCAGGAGACTTCATGGCACGACGTCAGCGTGGGGGGCGTGAGCCGATTCCGATCGCCGGTCTGTGGCGAGCATTGGGGCTGACGCTCGCCTCTGCGGTCGTGTGGGGTGTGGCCCACGTCTCGGCGGGCCGCCGGGCTGCGGGCTTCACCTTGATGGCGGTGCTGGCGCTCCTGGTGGGCGGGGGCGTGACGGCCGCGCTGGCGTTCCAGGAGAAGCTCAAGCAGATCGCCGTGCAGGGCGTCTGGCTGAACGTCCTCACCGTGGCGATCCTGGCGCTGGCGCTGGCATGGGCGTCCGTCATCATCCGGTCGTACCAGGTGGTGCGCCCGCCGGGACTGCCGACGGCGATGCGCATCGCGTCGACGACGCTGGTCGTGGTGATGTCGGTGTTGATCTGCACGCCGTTCGTGTACGCGGCGAACACCACCTATGTGCTGCGGGACACACTGTCGAAGATCTTCCCCGGCGACGACAACTCGGGGCAGAAGGTCGACGCGGCCAATCCGTGGAAGAACATGCCGCGGGTCAACGTCCTGCTGCTGGGCGGTGACGCCGGCAAGGACCGCACCGGCATCCGTACCGACAGCATGACGGTCGCCAGCATCAACACCAAGACCGGGGACACGGTCCTGCTGAGCCTGCCCCGCAGCCTGCAGAAATTCCAGCTGCCGCCCCGGCTGCGGTCCAAGTGGCCGTACGGCTACACCGGGGACGCGCCGAACCCGCAGCACCCGGGCAGCGAGGGTCTGCTCAACGAGCTGTACATCCAGGGCGAGCGGAACCCCCAGCTCGAGCCCGGATACAAGAAGGGGCAGCGCGGTCCACACCTGACCGAAGACGTGATCAGTTACCTCACCGGGCTGAAGATCCACTACTACGTGCTGGTCAACCTGGGCGGATTCAAGGACATCGTGGACGCCATCGGTGGTGTAAAGGTCCACATCGAAAAGCGGCTTCCGATCGGCGGTGAGATCGTTAATGGCCGCCAGACCAAGCCGCCGACGGGCTACCTCCCCAAGGGCACCCACCACCTGAACGGCGAGCAGGCCCTGTGGTACGGCCGGTCCCGTGACGCCGACGACGACTTCCACCGGATGGACCGGCAGAAGTGCCTGCTGAAGGACATCGGCCAGCAGGCTGACGCCCAGAAGGTCGTCACGCACTTCCAGCAGCTGGCCAAGGCCGCGACCAACACGATCTCCACCAACATCCCGTCCGCGCTGCTGCCGGCGCTTGTGAAGCTGTCCGGAAAGGTCAAGAACGGCGCTGACATCCACAGCCTCCCGTACAACCCGGACAAGATTCCCGGCTTCCACGTCTACGAGCCGAACGTCCAGATCATGCGGGCCGCGGCGGCCAAGGCGATCGCCGAAAGCGACAACCCGCAGAAGACGACGGCCACTCCGGCGGTCAGCCCGACAGTTAAGAAGAAGAACAAAAAGAAGTCGGCGAGCGTCTCACCCAGTGGGTCGGCGACCGCCTCTCCAGGTTCGGGCGGCGCGGTCTCCCTGAAGAACGTCTGCGGCTGAGCCGCTCCTCACCGCGGACGTCCGGCCGACCGGCATCGAAGGCCGGTCCGCCGGGCGGAACACGCGGAGCGGGCGTCGCGATGAGCGGCGTCCGCGACCAGAGGATCGGGAGAGTGCATGGCAGGTCGTCAGGCGGCGGGGCGTCGGCCCATACCGATCGCCGGTCTGTGGCGGGCGCTGGGGCTGACGTTCGCGTCCGCGGTCGTGTGGGGTGTCGCTCACGTGGCGGCGGGCCGCAGGGCCGTCGGGTTCACCCTGATGGCCCTGCTCGCACTGCTCGTGGCCGGTTCGGCGACGTTGGTGCTGGCGTTCCAGGACACGATGAAACAACTTGTGGTCCAGGATTTGTGGCTGAACGTCATCACTGCGGCGATCATCGCGCTGGCACTGGTGTGGGCCTTGATCGTGATCCGGTCGTACCAGGTGGTGCGGCCGCCGGGGTTGCCGACGGCGATGCGCATCGCGTCGACGACGTTGGTCGTGGTGCTGTCGGTGTTGATCTGCACCCCGTTCGTGTACGCCGCCAACGCGACGTACGTGCTGCGGGACACCCTGTCGAAGATCTTCCCGGGCGACGACCACTCGGGTCAGAAGGTCGACGCGGCCAACCCGTGGAAGAACATGCCGCGTGTCAACGTGCTGCTGCTGGGCGGTGACGGCGGTAAGGACCGCACCGGTATCCGTACCGACAGCATGACGGTCGCCAGCATCGACACCAAGACCGGCAACACCGTCATGCTCAGCATCCCGCGGGGTCTGTACGGGATGGACATGCCGCCCCGGCTGAGGTCGCGGTTCCCGAACGGCTACCAGGGCGAGCCCGGTCCAGGCATCGTGGGCCGGGACCGCGGGCTCCTCAACGAGCTGTACCTCTATGGCGAGCACCACCCCGATCTGGAGCCGGGCTACAAGTCGGGCCAGCGCGGCCCCCACCTGCTCGAAGACGTGATCGAGTACCTCCTGGGCCTGAAGATCAACTACTACGTGATGGTCAACCTGGGCGGGTTCAAGGACATCGTCAACGCCATGGGCGGCGTCGACGTGCATATCGAGAAACCGCCGGCGAACAGTGGAATGCCCGGTCTGCCGATCGGCGGCGACCCGGACAAGCACACCGCGCCGACCGGCTATCTCTATCCCGGCAAGCATCACCTCAACGGCGAACAGGCGCTGTGGTACGGCCGTAACCGCCACGCCGACGACGACTTCCACCGGATGGACCGGCAGAAGTGCCTGCTCAAGGACATCGCCGAACAGGCCAACCCACAGAAGGTCGTCACCCACTTCGAGAAGCTCGCCGAGGCCGCGACCAACACGATCTCCACCAACATCCCGTCGGCGCTACTCCCCGCCCTGGTGAAGCTGTCCGGCACCGTCAAGCACGGCGCCGACATCACCAGCCTGACGTACAGCCCCTACAAGATCTCCGGCTTCCACACCGACCGGCGGGCGGACGCGACCATGATCCAGGTGATGCGCCGGGTGGCGGCCAAGGCCATCGCCGACAGCGCCAACCCGCACAAGCCCAGCCCGAGCCCGACCACGACCGCCAAGAAACACAAGAAGAAGGTCAAGACCGGCGTGACGGCGAGCCCCACCGCTTCCAGCGGGTCCAGTGGATCGGTCTCGCTGAAGAACGCCTGCGGCTGAGCCGCTTCTCGCAGCGGAGCCCCGGCCGCCCGGCGGCGGCCCGGGCCCGGGGGCACTACGGTGGTCCGGGGCATGACGGCGGTCCGGGGCATGGCGGTCTGGGAGGCACAATGTGCTGATGACCCGTATCCCTCCGCTGCGTAGGCGCGTGCTCGTGGCGATCGTCGGCGTGGCCGCCCTCGCGGTCGTGCTGTTCGCGATCCCGCTGGCCATCGCGTTGCAGCGGTTGTACCGGGACGAGGCGATCGTGTCGCTCGGACGCGACGCGACGCGGATCTCCGCGGCGGTGCCCGACAACATCGCGAAGCATCCGAAGCCGGTGCCGCTGCCCACGGGTATGTCGTCGCGGCACCTGAGCGTGGGCATCTACGACCTCAACGGCGACCGGGTCACCGGCCACGGCCCCCGGAATTCGCCGGTGGCGGGCGCCGCGGGGGACGGGCGGGTGCACGAGGCCGTGGAAAACGGCCTGCTGGCCGTCTCCGCCCCCGTCCCGTCCGACGAGACCGTCGTGGCGGTGGTCCGGGTCGCGACGCCGTACAAGTACGTCACCGGGCGCGCCGAGAAGGCCTGGCTGCTCATGGTCGCGCTCGCGGTCCTCGTCATCGGGCTCGCCGCCGTGGTGGCGCGGAGGCAGGCGGGCCGGCTCGCCGCGCCGCTCGAACGGCTGACGTGGGACGCGCAGGCGCTCGGCAGCGGTGACTTCAGCATCCGCGCGCGGTCCGTCGGCGTCCGCGAGGCGGACGCCGCGAGCCTCGCCCTCGAGGCGACCGCCCGGCGCCTCGGTGACCTGCTCGAGCGCGAGCGCGCGTTCAGCGCGCACGTGTCCCACCAGCTGCGCACTCCGCTGACCGGGCTCCTCCTGGGCCTGGAGTCCGGCCTGAACGGGGGCGACCCGCGCGCGGTCATCCGCACCGCCCTGGAGCGCGGCGAGCACCTGCAGGAGATCATCGACGACCTCATCCGCCTGTCACGGGGCGGCAGCTCGACCGACCGGGGAGCGCTCGACGTCCCGGCGCTGTTGGAAGAGGTCCGCGCCCGGTCGCCGGTCACCGTGCGGATCGAGGACGGCCTGCCCGAGGTGCGGGCGTCGCTGTCGGCCGTGCGTCAGATCCTGAACGTCCTGGTCGAGAACGCGGTCAACCACGGCAAGCCGCCCATCACGGTGTCCGCGGTCGACGTCGGCCAGGGCCTCGCGATCGAGGTCAGCGACGAGGGCCTCGGGGTCCCCGACGGCTACGACGTCTTCCGCGGTCCGTCGGACGGGCACGGCATCGGGCTCGCCCTGGCGCGTTCGCTCGCCGAGGCCGAGGGCGGGCGCCTGGTCCTGCGGCACCCTTCACCCCCGACCTTTAGCCTGCTCTTGCCCACGAGCGACTATCGTGGCGCCGGTTGATCTCTATGCCTCGCCACTCACATCTCCGCCACCGCGTCGCGCTCGTACCGGTACCCGCGCCCGCGCAGCGTCGTGATCTGCCCGAACGGGCCCAGCTTGCGGCGCAGCGTCGACACGTGCACGTCGAGGGTCTTGGTCGGGCCGAACCAGTTCTCGTCCCAGACCTCGTCCATCAGCTGCTCGCGGCTCACGACCTCGCCGGCCCGGGTCACGAGCGCGGCCAGCAGGTCGAACTCCTTCGGGCGCAGCGGCACCTCGGCGTCGTCGATCTGCACCCGGCGCGCCGGCAGGTCCAGGCGCAGCCGGCCCACCGTGATCACTCGGTCGCCCGGCTCGGCGGCCCGGCGGCGCAGGTGGGCGCGGATCCGCGCGACGAGTTCGGTCAGGCGGAACGGCTTCGTCAGGTAGTCGTCGGCACCGGCGTCCAAGGCGACGACCACCTCGAACTCTTCGGTCCGCGCCGTCAGCACGACGATGACGGCGAGAGGGAGCTCCGCCCGGAGCCGTCGGCACAGCTCCACGCCCTCGATGTCCGGCAGGCCGAGATCGAGCAGGATAAGATCCGGCGGATGCGCGCGCACGTCTGTCAACGCCACCGCGCCCGACGTGGCGAGACCCGCCTCATATCCACTGGCGGACAAGGCCTTCAACAATTCAGACCCGATGATGGCGTCGTCCTCCACCACCAGGATTCGTTCCCGCGTCACACCACTGATCCTAAGGAACCCTCCAAGACGATCGAGGGTTGACGCAAAGAACCGTTCGTTTCACCCGAAAGCAGCCAAGGGGTTCTGCAGCATGACAGACGTCAGTGTGATCGTGATCGTCTACAACGACGCCGATCGCCTGCCTACCGCTGTGCGGTCCGTGCTCGACCAATCGCATCGCGACGTCGAGTGTGTGATCGTCAATGACGCCAGCACCGATGCGACCGCGCAGGTCGCCGATTCGCTGGTGGCGGCGAACCCGCACCGGGTCCGGGTCGTGCATCGGAAGGACAACTCCGGAGGCTGCGGGCAGCCGCGCAACGACGGCATCGAGGTGGCGCGCGGCACGTACCTGATGTTCCTCGACAGCGACGACACCCTCGACCCGCACGCCTGCCGCAACATGGTCGCCACGGCGGAGCAGACCGGCGCGGAGCTGGTGTCGGGATGCTGCTGGCGGGTGTTCCCCGACAAGGGCGAGGAGCGCGCCTGGTACCGCGGTGTGTACCGCGACCGTGCCGTCTACGCTTCCGTACGGGAGCGGCCAGAGCTGCTGTACGACACGCTGTCCACGAACAAGCTGTACCGGCGGGACTTCCTCGACCGCGAGGGGCTGCGCTTCGTCGAGCGGCTGCACTACGAGGACCTGCTGTTCAGCACGCAGGCGTACCTCGCCGCGCGGATGATCGCGATCATCCCGCACCGGGTCTACAACTGGATGATCTACGAGAACGCCGTCACGCTCTCGATCACCAACCAGCGCTCGGAGGTCCGCAACTTCGCCGACCGGCT
Organism: Actinoallomurus sp. NPDC050550; assembly: GCF_040655075.1. NCBI lineage: Bacteria > Bacillati > Actinomycetota > Actinomycetes > Streptosporangiales > Thermomonosporaceae > Actinoallomurus > Actinoallomurus sp. NPDC050550. The sequence goes on from NZ_JBFAJC010000044.1 coordinate 70,904, forward strand.
GGAGATCTTCCGTCGCATCGACGCGGTGTACGCGCGGTACGGCGCCGACGACCTGAAGCTCCGCAAGGACATCAAGTTCCTCAACCACGACCTGCTGCTGTACATCCGCGGCCTGCGCAGCCGCAGCACGGAGTACCGCGAGGCGTTCGTCGACCTGGCCCGCGACTACATGAGCACCCTCGACCCCCGCGCGTTCGAGGAGGCCCACGAGCTGCAGGCCATCATCGGCTTCATGATCATAAACGGGGACATCGAAGGCGCCGTCTCGGCGGCCGACTACGTGCCCCGCAAGGGCGCCAAGCCTCGGCTGACCGCCCCGCTCGTCGAGCGCGACGGCCGCATCTACTGGTCGGCCGACCATCTCGACACCGAGGACGGCCGCAGCGTCCTCGACGTTACCGATCTCGGCATCCACTCCCTGCCGCTCAAGAGCCTCAATCCCGGCGGCTCCCTCACCGGCATCGAGCGCACCGGCGCGACGTACCGGCTGACCGGCGACATCGTGAACCCGCTCGGCCGGATCGCCTCCGACGCGAAGCTCAAGGCGCGCCTGGAGATCCGCGACCGCAGCCGTAAGGGCCGGTTCTTCTCCCTGCCCGCGACGGTCACCCACACCGGCGGCCGCATCCACTGGGACGCCGACGTCCGGCCCCAGCGCGACATCCGGCCGCTCGGCTTCGTCGACCAGAGCTGGGGCCTGCGGCTTCGGCTGACCGTCGGCGACGAGGAGCTCATCATCCGGCTCTTCGCCGACCACGCCATGGACGACATCGCCCTTCCCGTACGACCGCGCCTGACGCGCCTGGCCGGCGACCACTTGGAGGCGTACGTCCCGGAGTCTGGCGAGCTGTCGTTCCGGCTCGTCGCCCACGGACGCGTCGCCCGCGCGTTCCTCACCGCCCTGCGCGGGTTCACCTCCAGCGGGCGCGGGCGGCGCTGGTGGGTCGGCCTGCTGCGGAGCGAGAAGTCGCTGCGCGACGTCTTCACCCGCCGCAGCACCAAGATGTCGGTCTACAACAAGTTCCTCATCCGCCTGCCGATCCGCCGGGACACCATCGTCTTCGAGAGCCACCTCGGCAAGCAGTACTCCGACAGCCCGAAGTACATCTACGAGGAGCTGCGCCGGTCCGGCGCGAAGTACACCGCGATCTGGTCGTACGCCGGCAGCCCGAGCGGCTACCCGAAGGACGCCAAGCTCGTGCGCCGCGGCTCCTGGTCGTACTACCTCGCCCTGGCCCGGGCCCGCTACTGGGTCGACAACCAAGGCTTCCCGCGCGAGGCCGTCAAACGCCCACAGACCACCTACATCCAGACCTGGCACGGCTCGGCGTACAAGCTCATGGGCGTCGACGCGCCGGAGACCAAGCGCGGCACCCGGGCGCAGCGGGCCCGCCTGCAGGAGATGGTCGACCGCTTCGACCACTTCCTGATCCGCACCGAGCAGGACGCCCAGACCCTCGTCAAAGGCCTCGGAGTCCGCGCCGAGCTCATCCGCAGCGGCTACCCCCGCAACGACGCCCTCATCAATGGCGAGGACCCCACCGCGCTGCGGAAGAAGCTCAAGCTCACCGACGGGCGCAAGGTCGTGCTGTACGCCCCGACCTTCCGCACCGACGAGAGGGGGCGGCCCGAGAAGCGCCTGGAGATGCCGTTCGACCTCGAGCGCTTCGCCCACGAGCTCGGCGAGACCCACATCCTCCTCGTCCGGCCGCACTACCTCAACACCGTCGTCGTGCCGCCCAGCCTGAGCGGCACCGTCCGCAACGTCATGGACGTCGACGACGTCAGCTCGCTGCTGCTGCTCACGGACACGCTGATCACGGACTATTCGTCGATCATGTTCGACTACGCGCTGCTCGACCGGCCGATGGTGTTCTTCGCGCCGGACCTCGACGACTACACCCACTCCCGCGGCTCGTACTTCGACCTCAAGGAGCACGCGCCCGGCCCCGTGGTCGCCGAGCCCGACGAGCTGTTCGCGGCGCTGAGCGACCTCGACCGCGACACGTACGCCAAGCAGCGCCACGCCTTCGTCGAGAAGTTCGGCGAATACGACCAGGGAACGGCCGCCAAGCAGGTCGTCGCACGCTTCTTCACGGGAAACGGCAATGGCTGAATCGCGCGACATCTTCATCGTCTGCAACAACCACGAGGAGCTCGGCGGCCTCCAGCGCTGGGCCCACCACGTCGGCCGGCTGTTCACCGAACGCGGCCACCGGGTGCACATCATCGGCGTCACGCACGCCGAGGAGGTCCACGACTACGGTCGCGACCTGCCGTACGAGCTGCACACCCTGCACGAGACCCCGCCGCCGCCCCGCAAGGGCGGCCGCATCCACGAGCTGCGGCGCCTCTCCGCCCAGCGCCAGGGCGCCGCGAAGCTCACCGCCCTGTTCCGCGCCGCCCGGCCCGGCGGGATCGTCATCGCCGCACAGGTCTGGGCCATGGAGTGGGTCGCCCTCGCCGACACCGCCGGAATGCCGGTCATCGGCATGAGCCACGAGTCGTTCGCCGCGACGAGGGGCTCCTCCCGCTTCCCCCGGGTGCAGCGCTACTTCGCCGACGTCGACCGGCTCTGCGTGCTCACCACCGAGGACGCCGACTCGTGGGCCCGCGCCGGGATGTCCAACGCCGACGTGATGCCCAACCCGCTGCACGTCACGCCCACGGCCTTCCCGGACCTCACCGTGCCCGTCATCGTGGGCCTCGGCCGGCTGTCCTTCGAGAAGGGCCAGGACATGCTCCTGGAGTCCTGGGCCAAGATCACCGAACGCGCGCGGACCAGTCACTCGCCGAACCGCCCGCCGACGTGGCGGCTGCGGCTGTACGGCTCCGGACCGGAGGAGGAGTCGCTGCGCGCCAAGGCCGACGAACTCGGCGTCACCGTCGAGATGCCGGGCACGACCTCCGACATCCAGGGCGCCCTGACCAACGCGTCGATCTACGCGCTGCCGTCGCGGAGCGAGGGCTTCCCGATGGGCATCCTGGAGGCCATGGCGTACGGCCTGCCCGTCGTCGCCTTCGACAGCGCACCCGGCGTCCGCGAGCTCATCACGCACGAGGTCGACGGCATCCTCGTCACACCGGGCAACGTCGCGGAGTTCGCCGAGGCGCTCGAACGCCTCATGGACGACCCGGACCTGCGCGCCAAGATGGGCGAGGCGGGCCGGCAGTCGGTGCAGCGGTTCTCGGCCGGCGTGGTCGTCGACCGCTGGGAGCGACTGTTCTCCCTCGTCTACCGCTGACGGAGCGGACGCAGTCGGCGCAGCGGCCGGGGCAGGGAGCGTTCCCGTGCACCGGCCGCTAAAGTCCGCTCGGCGCTTTTCGGCCGCTCCCACGTGCAGGGCCGGGCAGGGGCCGCCCGCTCCTCCACGGCCTGGATCGCCAGGCTCGTCAGGGTGATCAGCAGCGAGCCCGCGGTGTCGGTGTCGAGCCGCACGGTCACCCAGTCGTCGCCCGGCCGGATGACGATCTGACCGGACTCGGCGAGCACCTGGTCGAGCCGGTCGATGAACGGCCGGGTGAGCCGCAGATCGGCCTCGTCACCAGTGTGCAGGTGAAGAACCTGGGTGCCGTGGAACGCGAATCCTCGGCCGACGCCGCACGATGGACGACCGGTGTCCAACCCGGGCCACGCCGTCAGTTGTGCGGCCACTCGTTCGGCTGTACTCCGGCTTTTCGGAGGGCCTGTCACGGTCCCAGGATCCCGTGCCACCCCTGTTCCCATAAGGGCTCGCGCCTCAATCGTTATCAAGCGGTTTACCGTTCTCTTTACCTTCCCGCCGCCGTCGTGACGCTCGGCGGCCCTTTTCCGGGGTATTGGAGGATCGCCCGTCTCGATCTTCCAGGAGGGTCGTACGGTGGATGGGTGATCTCTCGCAGCGACGTCGAGGCGGCCAGGGCCCGGATCGGCTCCCGGGTACGCACGACACCGGTCTTCGCGGACGGCGACCGCTGGCTGAAGCTGGAGCAGCTCCAGCACACCGGCTCGTTCAAGGCGCGCGGGGCGTTCAACCGCATCCTCGCCGCGGCCGAGCAGGGCGGCCTGCCGGGCGCGGGCGTGGTCGCGGCCTCCGGCGGCAACGCCGGGCTGGCCGTCGCGTACGCCGCCCGCGAGCTCGGCGTCCCCGCCGAGGTCTACGTCCCCGAGACCGCCCCCGCCGTCAAGGTGGCCGGGCTCAGGGCGCTCGGCGCCGCCGTCGTCCAGGTGGGCCGCGAGTACGCCGAGGCGTACGACGCCGCCACCAAGCGTGTCGCCGACACCGGCGCGCTGTTCTGCCACGCGTACGACCAGCCGGAGATCTGCGCCGGCCAGGGCACTCTCGCGCTCGAACTGGAGGAGCAGACCGGCGGCGTCGACACGGTCCTCGTCGCGGTCGGAGGCGGCGGGCTCATGGCCGGAATCGCCGCCGCGCTGGAGGGCCGGTCCCGCGTCGTCGCCGTCGAGCCGCACGGCTGCGCCTCCCTGAACGCCGCGCTGGCGGCCGGTGAGCCGGTCGACGTCCAGGTCTCGGGCGTGGCGGCCGACTCACTCGGCGCCCGCCGCATCGGCGAGATCGCCTTCGCCGTCGCCCGCCGCACCGACGTGGCATCTCTCCTGGTCGGCGACGAGGACGTGATCGCCGCCCGCCGCGACCTGTGGCGCCGCTACCACCTCGTCCTGGAACACGGCACCGCCGCCGCGTACGCCGCCCTCCTGACCGGCGCCTACCGTCCAGCCCCAGGCGAACGCGTGGCCGTCATCTGCTGCGGCGCCAACACGGACCCGTCCGATCTGACAGAACGTTGAACTCTGACCACCACAGAGTGAACCTTGATAGCGTGGCGATCGCGAAGGTTTCTTGGAGGCCGTCTCCGCAGAGGAGATCAGATGACGGCGGGGCCGATGCCCGATACGCCTGAAACGCCACAGAAACGCCCGTGGTACATCCCTCCGGAGCAAGGGTTCAGAGCGGAAGATCTCGATCACATTCCGGAGTTGCCTCCTCACACTGAGCTAATCGATGGCAGTCTCGTCTTCGTGAGCCCCCAGACCAACTTCCGCCTTCTGACGATGGACGTTCTTGTGAACGGGCTCCGTCGTACAGCTCCTTCCAGCGTTCGGGTGCGCCGTGAAATGACGGTCACGCTGGATCCGCGTCAGCGACCCGAACCGGATGTTTTGGTCGTCCGTGCCGAGGCCGTAACAGGGCTGCGCCAGACCAATTTTCGGCCGGCCGACGTCATCCTGGCGGTTGAGGTGGTATCTCCTGACTCTGAGGTGCGCGACCGGAAACGGAAGCCACAGTTGTATGCGGAGGCGGGGATTCCCCACTTCTGGCGAGTAGAGGACGCTTCTGAGCGGCCGACGGTCTGCGTATACGAGCTTGACGTGGCGACGAAGAGTTACGCGTTGACCGGGATCCACCACGATCGGCTCAAGCTCACGGTGCCGTTCGACATCGACATCGACCTCACGGAGACCGATCGGCTCTGACGGGCGCTCAGATCCAGTCGCGTTTGCGGAAGACGAGGTAGAGGGCCACGCCGGTGATGACGAGGATCACGATGCTCGACGCGAAGCCCCACTGCTTGCCGAATCCCGGGTACGGGACGTTCTCGCCGTAGAAGCCGGTGATCGCGGTGGGGACGGCGATGACGGCCGCCCAGCCGGTGAGCTTCTTCATCACGAGGTTGAGGTAGTTGCCCTGCATGGCGATGCGGGTCTCCTGCAGGCTCGTCACGACGTCGCGCAGGCTGTCGGTCCAGTCGGTGGCGCGCAGGACGTGGTCGTAGACGTCCTGGTAGTACGGCGTCATCGGCGCGGGGACGATCTCCAGGTCGCGCCGGAGCAGGCTGTTGACGACCTCGCGCATCGGCAGGACGACCCGGCGCATCAGGGCGAGGCTCTTGCGCAGCTGGTAGCTCCGCTGCTGCGTGCCGGTGTCGGGCATGTGCCCGGCGAAGAGGTCCTCCTCCAGACCGTCGATCTGGTCGTCGAGTGCCTGCACCGCCTCGAAGTGCCCGTCGACGATCAAGTCAAGCAGCCCGTGCAGGAGGTAGGCCACGCCGTATTGGGCGAGGTCCGGCGAGCCGTCCCAGCGCTGAAGGAGCCCGTCGAGGTCGAAGCCCTCGTCGCCGCGTACGGTCACCAGCGCCCGCTTCGTGATGAACGCGGAGATCTCCTGCTTGTCCAGCTCCGTGCCGTCTGCGGAGAGGTGGACGGAGTAGGCGTTCAGGAACAGGTGGCCGTCGTACCGGTCGAGCTTGGGCCGCTCGTGGTGGCTGACCGCGTCCTCGACGGCGAGCGGGGACAGGCCGAGCTCCTCGGTGATGAGGCCGAAGCCCTCGGTGTCCGGCGCGCACAGGTCCAGCCAGACGACGGTGTCCGGCTCCTCGAGGTAGTCGCTGATCCGGTCGGCGGGGAAGTCCTCCGCCTCCAGCCGTCCATTACGCCAGACCCTGGTCCGCGGTTTCAGATCCATGAGGAGAACCACATGCGGGCGTGCCAGGAGTCATAGCTCACGATCTGGCCCACCAGCACGGGGTAGAGGTAGTAGAAGTTGGCCAGCACGGTGAGGACGTACGCGCCGGTGATCGCGGAGCCGAACACCCGGCGTGCCGGGAGGGCGGTGGCCGGGCCGATGATCAGTCCGATCACCAGCACGATGGACAGCACCATGAACGGCAGCATCGGCGTGGCGTAGAACAGGAACATCGTGCGGTGGTTCAGGCCGTAGTAGAACCAGGGCACCCAGCCGGCCACGAACCCGAGGAGCGTGACGCCGGCCCGCCAGTCGCGGTGCACCAGCCACCAGGCGGCCAGCACGAGCATCGTGACGATGGACACCCACCAGATGGCCGGGGTGCCGATGTCGAGCACCTCTCGCGAGCAGGTGGGGGCGCCGCAGCCGGACGGCTGGGTGTAGTAGAAGGCCACCGGTCGTTTGAGGACCAGCCAGTTCCACGGCCAGGACTGATAGTCGTGCTTGACCGTGAGCGTGGTGTGGAAGTGCCACATCTGCTTGTGGTAGTCCCACAGCCGGGGCATCGCCTGGAAGAACGCGGTCACCGGGTTGGACGCGACGCGGCCGCGGCCCCAGCCGCCGGCGTTGAAGATCCAGCCGCTCCACCAGGCGACATACGTGATGACGCTCAGCACGACCATGGACAGGAACGCGGGCAGGGCCTCGAGGGCGAGCGCTCCGGCGTACGGGCGCTGGACCCCCGCGGCCCGGCGGGCGCCGATCGACCAGACGAACGTCAGGGCGCCGAACGCCGCGATGTAGTACAGGCCGGTCCATTTCGTCGCGGTGGCCGTGCCGAGGCAGAGCCCCGCCGGGATCAGCCACCAGTGCATGACGAACGGGCCGAAGCCGTCTTCGTCACCGCGTTCGGCGATCTTTCGGGCGAGCCGGGCCCGGGAGACGTCCCGGTCGATGACGATGCACGCGAACCCGGCCAGGATCCAGAACATCACGAAGACGTCGAGGATCGCCGTGCGGCTCGTGACCAGGTGCATGCCGTCCAGCGCGAGCAACAGCCCGGCGGCCATGCCGAGCAGCGTCGACCGCGTCATCCGCCGGGCGACCCGCGCGAGGATCAGCACCGACAGGGTGCCGATCAGCGCGGCCGAGAAGCGCCAGCCGAACGGCGTCATGCCGAACAGCCACTCACCGACGGCGATGATCCACTTGCCGGCGGGCGGGTGCGCGATGAAGCTGCCGCCAGGGGAGAAGATATGGAGGTTCTGTGGGTCCTGGAGCAGGAACTTGTCGGCGTCCTTGACCGTGTTGTGCTCGTACCCGAACTTCAACAGCGCGTACGCGTCCTTCGCGTAGTACGTCTCGTCGAAGATCACGGCTCTGGGCTTGCCGAGATTCCAGAACCGCAGCACGCCCGCGAACACGGTCACGGCCAGCGGGCCCAGCCACCCCAGCAGCTTGTTGCCGGGCATCCCAGGCGTGAGCCACTGGCGCAGTGAGGGTGGTCTTCTGCGCTGCTCGGGCCGGGTCTCGGGTTCGATTCCTGTCATCGCCACCACCCCGACATCGTACGGGCGACAGCCGTAGTATTCGCGCACTTCACGGTCATGGACCGTTCTGGAGCCGCCCGAGGACCGCCTTACGCCTGCCTGTGCTCGAAGATGGAGACGTGGAGAACACAGGGACGCTGACGCTGGCCGCCGCACCGATCGGACGAGCGGAGGACGCCTCGGCGCGGTTGCGCACGGCCCTCGCGGACGCCGACATTATCGCCGCGGAGGACACCCGGCGGCTGCGCCGGCTGGCCGCCGATCTGGACGTCTCCCCGACCGGCCGGATCGTGTCGTACTACGACGTCAACGAGCGGGCCCGCGCCGTCGAGCTGCTCGACGAGCTGCGGGCCGGGCACGACGTGCTCGTCGTCACCGACGCGGGGCTGCCGGGGGTCTCCGACCCCGGCTATCGCCTCGTCACGGCGGCGGTCGAGGCGGAGGTGCCGGTCACCGTCCTTCCCGGACCGTCCGCGGTCACCACGGCGCTGGTCATCTCGGGGCTGCCCAGCGACCGGTTCTGCTTCGAGGGGTTCCTGCCCCGCAAGGCGGGGGAGCGCTCCGCGCGGCTGCGGGCCCTCGCCGGCGAACCGCGCACGATGGTGTTCTTCGAGGCGCCGCACCGGCTCGCCGCGACGCTGGCGGCGATGGCCACCGCCCTCGGGTCCGACCGGAGGGGCGCGGTGTGCCGGGAGCTGACGAAGACGTACGAGGAGGTGCGCCGGGGACCGCTGGGCGAACTGGCGGAATGGGCGGCCGACGGCGTGCGCGGGGAGATCACGCTGGTCGTCGCGGGAGCGCCGGAGCGGGCGGGTGAGGTCGACCTCGCCGAGCTCGCGGCGGAGGTGGAGCGCCGGGTGGGCGACGGGGTGCAGCGTAAGCAGGCGATCGGTGATGTGGCGCGGGAACACGGGGTACCGAAGCGGGAGCTCTATGACGCCGTCGTCGCCCGTAAAGCGGATCATTGACCGTTATTTGACGTTCTTTTTGGGTGTGCGGCCGTACGCAAAGCGTCACTTGGTGGGGAAAGATAACTTGGGTGCGCATTTCACGCGCGTACGCCGATTCCCCCGGGGGTGACGCACATGCACGAATCCATGATCTCACCCGAGACGTGGACCTATGAGTGCCTGGCGTGTCTGCACGAATGGCACGAGGAATTCGAGGTCGGCCACTGCGCCGACGGGCACGGCGGCGAGGTCGTCTACTACCGACGCAACGGTCACCGCTGCACGTCCCCGTGGGCGGAGCTGTTCTGCCCGTCCTGCGGGTCGTACGACGTCAAGATCCTCCCCCCGGGCCGGCCCCAGAGCCAGGCCGTCCCGCCACAGCGCCATGGCGAGCTGGAGATGATCTTCAAGCTCCGCCGGCTCCACGCCTACTGATCGAGCGGGGCGTGTCCCGCCCGGCGCGCTGTGGCCCTGCGCCGCCGCGCGTCGCCCTGCCGCCGGGTACGCGGCAGGGGTCCGGGACGCGCCCCAGGACCTGCATCAAAGCCCCCGTCCGCAGCAGCGGACGGGGGCTTTGAGATAAGCCTTACGCCGGCACCGTCTCGCCGGATGAGGAGGAATCCGTGTCCGGCGCGTCGGCCGCGTCCGACGAGCCGCCACGGCGGCGGACGATCCGGGCCAGCTTCCGGCGAGGCTCGGCGGAGAAGGTGATCGCCGCCGCGATGCAGGCCAGCGGCACGGTCGGCAGGACGTACCGGTAGTCGAACTCGGCGGTGGCCGGCGGCACGAGCAGCAGGCCGGTCGCCGTGATCCAGGGCAGGAGTGCGGCGCCGCCCCACCGCCGCCACAGCGGGATCAGCCCGGCCAGGCCGACGATGAGGATGCCGCCCACCAGCGTGCCGGGCAGGTGGACGTGCCGCTGGTAGGTCCGGATGATCCGGGCGTACGGGTCGACGATGTCGGTGCGGGCGTCGCCCTGCTCGTAGGTGCGCGCCTCCGATGCGGCCGTACGGTCCCTGCTCATCCGCCACGTCGGCAAGGCAGCGGATTTCGTACCGAACTGATACATCTCGTACGTCGCGCGGTCCGGAAAGACGGTCCGCTTCCAGTGGAACGTGAAAAGAAAGTCCTTTCCGACGACCTTCAGATAGTCGAGGGGCTGCGCCATGATCGCGCGCTTGGCGAAGTCGCTGGCGAGCTGGTTCTGATAATCGGTGAACCGCGCCGCCGGAATGCGGTGGAACGGCGAGTTACGGTCCCAGATGGCATCTTGGGAGAAGACCAGCGGCGTGTGCGAGGTCTTGTTGTTCTTGCACAGGGCGTACTCGGTCACCGGCGGTTTGATCTTGTTGCAGTCCGCGAACGCCGAGACCCGCGCGTACAGGAACACACCGCTGCTCATGGTCATGCCCGGCTTGCCGTAGTACGACCAGAACCATCCGGCGTAGGCGGCCAGCGGCAGCGCGCAGACCACGACGGTGGCCGCGATCACCCGCCACTTGATCCGCCGGACCAGGAAGTAGACCACCACGGCGGCCAGCACGGGCGTGCCGACCGTACGCGTCAGCGTGGCAAGCCCCAGCAGCAGCCCCGCGAGAGCGCCGACCTTCCACGTCACATCCCGGCCGTGCCACATCAGCAGTGTGACGATCGACACGAGCAGGAAGCCGAACAGCGTGTCGGACAGGATCAGGTGCTCGAGCTGGATCTGGTACCCGTCGAACAGCAACGGCGCCGTTGCCAGGCTCGCCCCCCACCCCGGCAGCCCGAACCTCTTCCGCAGCAGCGCGTAGATCATGACCGCGGAGGCCAGACCCATGAGGTGCTGGATCGTCGCGACGAGCATGAAGCTGTGGAACGGCTTCAAGATCCACAACATGCCGGAGTAGCCGTCCGGCCGGATCGCATGTGGATACGGGCTGATCGCAACATGAAGATAATCGAAAGAATCGTTGAACCAGGACGCCGGCCGGTATCCCAGCGTGGCGATCATCCGGAGCAGCGCACCCACCGCGAGCACCACTGTAAAAATCTTGTGCCGGCGCATGAGCGCCCACAGCCCCGATCCGCGAACGACCGGCGACTCTTCCGTCACATCCTCGTCCACCGTCGTGACCTGCGACTCCTCATCGGATCGCGCTCCGGTCACGACGGAAGCCCCGCCTAGTTCCCCGGCGTTCGTCAAGTCCGGACCGACCTTCCTGGACCGCACAGCCCCTATCCTGATATCCCCAGCCTGCCGTCACACCAGCGCTCCATGTGGAGTTAAAGGTTGCGAGTTCGCAACACGCGGCCGCTCGACGGCAGGCATCATGGATAACACGCGCCACTTGTCGGAACACGACGAGGTTAGTCGAAAAACCCCCAAGCCAGTGCTGCGGGGTGATGGAGGACACGACGTGGAACTCTCCGTAGTGATGCCGTGCTTGAACGAGGCGGAGACCGTCGAGACCTGTGTTCGTAAGGCCCTCGGCTTCTTCGAAGAGCATGGTGTCGACGGCGAGGTCATCATCGCCGACAACGGCAGTACCGATGGCAGCCGGCAACTGGCCCGTGACGCGGGCGCCCGTGTCGTGCCCGTCTCGAGCAAGGGGTACGGCAACGCCCTGATGGGCGGCATCCGGGCCGCGCGCGGCACCTATGTCGTGATGGGCGACGCCGACGACTCCTACGACTTCACCAGCCTCATGCCGTTCCTGGAGCAGCTGCGGGGCGGCGCGGACCTCGTCATGGGCAACCGCTTCAAGGGCGGCATCGCCCCCGGCGCCATGCCCCCGCTGCACAGGTACCTCGGCAACCCGGTGCTGAGCTTCATCGGCCGGCTGTTCTTCCGCAGCAAGATCGGTGACTTCCACTGCGGGCTGCGCGGGTTCCGGCGCGACTCGATCCTGCGGCTGGAGCTGCAGACCGGCGGCATGGAGTTCGCCAGCGAGATGGTGGTCCGCTCCACCCTCGCCAAGTACGACATCCGCGAGGTCCCGACCACCCTGTCGCCCGACGGCCGGTCGCGGCCGCCGCACCTCAGCACCTGGCGCGACGGCTGGCGCCACCTGCGCTTCCTGGCGCTGTACAGCCCGCGCTGGCTGTTCCTGATCCCCGGCCTCATCATGATGGTGCTCGGCCTCGTGGCGGGGGTCGCCCTGTCCGCCGGGCCGATCCGGTTCGGCGAGGTCGCCTTCGACGTCGACACCCTCGTCGGCGCCTCGGCGGCGCTGGTGATCGGCTTCCAAGCGGTGATCTTCGCGCTGCTGACCAAGGTCTATGCCATGGAGGAGGGCTTCCTTCCCCATGACAAACGGGTGCAGCGCATCATCGACTCCTGGAGCCTGGAACGCGGCCTCGTCGTCGGCGGGCTGCTCGCGCTCGCCGGTCTCGTCGGGCTGATCGCCTCGCTGTTCCACTGGCAGGTGCACAGCTTCGGGCAGCTCGATCCCCGGCACTCGCTGCGCATCGTCGTGCCCGCCGCCACCGCGCTCATCATGAGCTTCCAGATGATCTTCGCGTCGCTGTTCGTCAGCATCCTCGACATCCGCCGCCGGTCGCACCCGCCGATGACCGACCCGGCCGACGAGGCCGCCGACGTCGTCGACGCCGCGGCGCACAAGGTCCGGAGCGAGAGCCAGGACGCCGAGCCCGCGACGGAGCAGGACGACGACGCGAGCACCGCGGACGCCCCGGAAGCCGCCGGCGACGCCGAGCCCGTGACCGCTGAGGTCTCCGCGACCGCCGAGGCCGCTGCGAGCGACGAGGACAAGGCCGACAAGTCCGCCTGACCAACGTCTAAAAAGGCCCCGGCGATCCGCCGGGGCCTTTTTTGCGGTGAAAACGGAGGCCTGCGGGAATCCGGCGTTAACCGAACTTTTGCGCAATTTTAAGCCTCTAAGTCGATCAATGTCCCCGGGCCTGCCACCGTTTGGTCTCATCAGCGTGTAATCCGCCGTCCGCCGTACGGGACTACTTCGCGACCGACCTGAACCGACGCGAAGGACGGCAGGAGTGAACGACCCCACCGAGAGATTCACCGCCCTGTACGACCGGTACTACCGGAACGTGCTGGGCTATGCGCTGCTGCGCGCCGAACAGAGCGCTGCCGAGGACGTCGTCAGCGAGGTGTTCCTGATCGCGTGGCGGCGGCTCGACGACCTACCCGAGTCACCGCTGCCCTGGCTGCTCGGAGTGGCGCGCAACCTGCTCTTCAAGCAGTACGACGCCGTACGCCGGCGGCAGGTGCTCACCGACCGGCTCGCGGAGGCGGTCGGCGACCAGGACCTGACCGGCCTGGACGTGGCCGAGCAGGTGGTGGAGCGCGACGCCGCGAAGGAGCTGCTGGCCGGGCTTGGGGAGAAGGACGTCGAGGCCCTCGTGCTGGCGAGCTGGTACGGCCTCACCCCCCGGCAGGCCGCCCGGGTCCTCGGCTGCACGGCGGCGACGTTCACGGTGCGCCTGCATCGCGCCCGCAAGCGGCTGGCCAAGGTGACCTCCGCCGCGTCCTCCCGCAGCCGCCCGGCCGCCCAGGGCCGGATGGCGCTGATCAACGAGGAAGCCCGATGAGACGTTCGCACGAGACCGCAGGAGCCGCCATGAACCGCACCGCCGACCCGATGAACACGCTCCGCACCCAGATCGAGGGACTGGCCGAGGACGGCTACCGGCGGCGCCGCGACACGGACCTGCCCCGGGTGCTCGAGACCGCACGGCGCCCGGCGCGGAACGACCGCCGGGCGCTCCCCGCACGGAACCGGCGGCCGGTGCTCCTCCTCGCCGGCGCGGCCACGGTCGCGGCGCTCGGCGCCGCGGTCGTACCGGGCGTGGTGTCCGGGGCGAAGCGCGACGCTGCGCCGCCCAAGAGGCTCGACGTGAAGACCGTGCTGCTGACCGCCGCCGAGACCGTCGCCAAGGAACCGGCGGCGACCCACGGCCGCTTCTGGTACACCCGGACCCAGGTGATCGACCAGGCCAGGCAGCCCGGCAACGGGCCGAGGCCGAAGGGCGTCAGCGCGAACGGAGGCCCGAGGACGGGCCCCTACTACCCGTACACGGCCTACGTGAGCATCACGTGGGAGAACTGGGAGCCGTACCGGCAGGGCGACACCACCCGCACGGTGGACAGGGACATCACGACCGACTTCGCCTCGCCGGCCGACAAGGCGGCGTGGAAGCGGGCCGGCTCGCCCTCCCTCACGGACTTCAAGCCCTTCTCGGCGGACTCACGCGCAGGGCAGGACCCGTTCCTGGAGGTCGGGCTGCCGAAGGGCACGCTTGCGAAGGACCTGCCGAAACTGCCGACCACGCCGGACGGGCTCAAGGCACTGATCCAGAGGGACTGGAACAAGGCACCGGCGACTCAGCGGAACGCGCTGTCCGCCTACATCTGTGAGATGGCGGAGAACATCATCAGCGCCCCGGTCACGCCCGCCACCCGCGCGGCCGCGTACCGGCTGCTCGCCGCCCAGCCGGACATCCGCATGGTCGGCAAGGTCCGCGACCGGCTCGGTCGCTCCGGGGTCGCCCTGGCCACGCGGCGCGTGAACTTCGGCCCGGATCGGAAGCCCCACCAGGTCGAGGTCCACACGATCTTCGACCCGAAGACGGCGAAGATCCTGGGGTCGGAGACGTACGACATCAGCGGCGGTAAGGTCGCCGGCCGGCCGTCGAGCATCAGCCTTCTGGTCGGCTCCGGCTGGACCGACCGGCTCGGCGCGCCGGCCCGCGGCTGACGCGCGGAGGAGGGGCGTGCGGCGCCGATCGAGGGCCGATGCCGCACGCCCTCGGCCCGCAGGCGAGAAAGTCGATATCGGAATGAGTCATCGGTGAGTGCCCCGTAGGCTTAGCACATGTCCAGCCGTCACATCTTGACCGCGCCCGCTTGGCCGTACGCCAACGGGCCCCGCCACATCGGGCACGTGTCCGGTTTCGCGCTGCCCGCCGACATGTTCAGCCGCTACCAGCGGATGGCGGGCAACAAGGTCCTGATGGTCAGCGGCACCGACGAGCACGGCACGCCGATCCAGGTGCAGGCCGACAAGGAGGGCGTGTCAGCCCGTGAGCTGGCCGACCGCTACAACCGGGTGATCGCCCAGGATCTCCACGGCCTCGGCATGTCGTACGACCTGTTCACCCGGACGACGACGCGCAACCACTACGCCGTCGCCCAGGAGATCTTCAAGGGCCTCTACGACAACGGCTATGTCTTCACGAAGAAGACGATGGGCGCGATCTCCCCGTCCACGGGCCGCACCCTGCCCGACCGCTACATCGAGGGCACCTGCCCGATCTGCGGGTACGACGGGGCGCGCGGCGACCAGTGCGACAACTGCGGCAACCAGCTCGACCCGATCGACCTGATCAACCCGCGGAGCCGCATCAACGGCGAGGCGCCGAAGTTCGTCGAGACCGAGCACTTCTTCCTCGACCTGCCCGCGTTCTCCGAGACCCTCGGGTCGTGGCTGCAGGGCAAGGAGGGGCTCTGGCGGCCGAACGTCTACAAGTTCACCCGCAACCTCCTCGACGACATGCAGCCCCGGCCGATCAGCCGGGACCTCGACTGGGGCGTGCCCGTGCCGCTACCGGGCTGGGTCGACCGGCGCGACAAGCGGCTGTACGTCTGGTTCGACGCGGTCATCGGCTACCTGTCGGCGTCCGTGGAGTGGGCCCGGCGCAGCGGCGACCCGGACGCCTGGCGCGCCTGGTGGCAGAGCCCGGACGCCGAGGCGTACTACTTCATGGGCAAGGACAACATCGTCTTCCACTCCGAGATCTGGCCGGCCATGCTGCTCGGCTACAACGGACAGGGCGACAAGGGCGGCACACCCGGCTCCCTCGGCAAGCTCAACCTGCCCACCGAGGTGGTGTCCTCGGAGTTCCTGACCATGGAGGGCAAGAAGTTCTCCTCCTCGCGCCAGGTCGTGATCTACGTCCGTGACTTCCTGGAGCGGTACGACGTCGACGCGCTGCGCTACTACATCGCGGTCGCCGGCCCGGAGAACCAGGACACCGACTTCACCTGGTCGGAGTTCGTCCGCCGCAACAACGACGAGCTGGTCGCCACCTGGGGCAACCTGGTGAACCGCTCGCTCTCGTTCGCGGCCAAGAACATCGGTGAGATTCCCGCCGCCGGCGAGCTCACCGACCTCGACCGGGACCTCCTGGAGCGGTCGCGCAAGGCGTTCGACGCCGTCGGCGCGGAGCTGGCGCGCTCGCGGTTCAAGAACGCCGCGAACGAGGCGATGCGCACCATCTCGGAGGCGAACAAGTACCTGTCCGAGCAGGCGCCGTGGAAGCTGAAGAACGACGACCCGGAGCGGATGAAGACGATCCTGCACGTCGCGCTGCAGCTCGTCGACGACGCCAAGTCGCTGCTCACGCCGTTCCTGCCGGCGTCCTCGGAGAAGGTCCACCAGATGCTCGGCGGGCAGGGCGAGTGGAGCGGCGCCCCGGAGATCCGCGAGGTCTCCGAGGACGGCGGCCCGGACTACCCGGTCCTGACCGGGTCGTACGACACCGAGGCCCGCTGGGAGTCGCGCCCGATCACGGCCGGCACGCCGCTGGCGCCGCCAAAGCCGCTGTTCGCCAAGCTCGACTCCTCGGTCGTGGACGAGGAGCTCGCGCGGCTCGAGCAGGACTGACACACCGTTCATACGACGTCGCGTCACTGGGCAGGGTGCTCACTATGGGGGCGGAGATGGAGACGTCCAACGGGTTCCGGGGAGCGGCCTTCCCGCCGCTGCCCGAGCCGTTGCCGGTCGAGGTGTTCGACAGCCACTGTCACCTCGACATCCTCGAGGTGCCGATCACGGAGGTGCTCGCCGCCGCCCACTCGGTCGGCATCCGGCGGGCCGTGACCGTGGGCTACGACCTGGCCTCGTCACAGCACGCCGCCGACGCGGCCGCGACGTACGACGACGTGTACGCGGCGGTGGCGATCCACCCGAACGACGCGGGTGACGCCACCGCCGACGTCCTCGCCGACATCGCCAAACTCGCCGCCCTGCCGTACGTCCGCGCCGTCGGCGAGACCGGGCTCGACTACTACCGTGACTGGGCCGCGGTCGAGGACCAGCAGCGGTCCTTCCGCGCCCACATCGACATCGCCAAGCGCAGCGGCAAGGCCCTCGTCATCCACGACCGCGACGCGCACGACGACGTCCTGCGCATCCTGGCGGAGGAGGGCCCGCCGGAGAGGGTCGTCTTCCACTGCTACTCCGGCGACCGGGAGATGGCCAAGGTCTGCGCCGACCACGGCTACTACATGAGCTTCGCCGGCAACATCACGTTCAAAAACGCCGCCGACCTGCGCGAGGCCGCGGCCGTGGCACCGCTGGACCTGCTCCTCGTGGAGACCGACGCGCCGTACCTCACACCGGTGCCGCACCGGGGCAAGCCGAACGCGCCGTACCTCGTCCCACTCACCGTCCGCTGCCTCGCTGAGACCAAGAACGTCGACCTGGCCGACCTGTGCACCGCCATCGCCACCAACGGCGAACGCGTCTTCGGCCCCTGGTGATATCGGATACGGAGAGTGCCCGAACGATCACGCTCGACGGTCATACATGTATGACATGAAGGGCGCGAGCTGTGCTCGTCATCGAGGCAATCGAGTGGGACGACGGAACCTCGACCACGCGCTGAGGCGCGCCACCAGAGTTGAGGTCGAGCAGGTGTTCGCTAACGGGCCGGTGATCCGGCGCAACAGGCGCGGCCGGGCGGCGGATTATGTCGCTGTTGGAGTTACTGACGGGGGCCGGAAGCTCGCGGTGCCCTTCGTGCACGACTCCAGCTGTCACTCCGCCCGGCCGGTAACGGCGTGGGAGGTATGACAGTGAGCGAACGGGAGATGTCGAACGCCGAGGCGGCCGAGTTCTACTACGAGCACCGAGACGACCCGGAGATGTGGGGTGAACAGGTAGATGCCAAGATCTCCCGGAAGCTGGACAGCGTCGTCTCAGTCCGCTTCAACTCCGCCGAGATCGAGCGGATCCAGCAGGCAGCCGACGCGGCGGGTCTGAGCCTGTCGTCGTTCATCCGCCATGCAGCCCTGACGGCGCCCGGTGCCCAAGTGCTCGATATCGACCGAGCGCGTAAGGACATGGCCCAAGCGCGTCGCTTCGTGCTTGATGCCCTGAAGGCGCTGCACGCGTGATTATTGGTGGTCGCTGCGGTCCGGTGCGCGGCGACCGCCGGGGATCACAAGACGGTGACGGAACGACCCCAGGCGTACGGGACACTGGAGCCGTGGGTGAACGACTTCTCGGGGCGGCCGACGTACGCGAACTGGCCAGCGGGCTGGGGCTGCGTCCGACCAAGACCCTCGGCCAGAACTTCGTGATCGACGCGAACACCGTGCGCCGCATCGTCCGCGACGCCGAGGTCGCGCCGGAGGACGTGGTCCTGGAGGTCGGGCCGGGGCTCGGCTCCCTGACCCTGGCCCTGCTGCCGGCCGCGAGCCGCGTCGTGGCCGTCGAGGTCGACCCGGCGCTGGCCCAGCGACTACCCGCGACCGTCGCCGAACGCGCCCCGGACCTCGCCGACCGCCTCGAGGTCGTCCCCGCCGACGCCCTGCGAGTCGCCGAACTGCCCGGCCCACCGCCCACCGCGCTCGTCGCCAACCTCCCGTACAACGTCGCGGTGCCCGTCGTCCTTCACCTGCTCGGGACGTTCCCGTCGATCCGGCACGGGCTCGTCATGGTGCAGGCCGAGGTCGCCGACCGGCTCACCGCGGGGCCGGGCGGCAAGGTGTACGGCGTGCCGTCGGTGAAGATGGCCTGGTACGCGCACGCCCGCCGCGCCGGGAACGTCGGCCGCGCGGTCTTCTGGCCGGCACCGAACGTCGACTCCGGACTCGTCGCCTTCACCCGTCGCGAGCCGCCGTCCACCTCGGCCTCACGCAAGGAGGTCTTCGCCGCGATTGACGCCGCGTTCGCGCAGCGCCGCAAGACCCTCCGCGCGGCCCTGGCCGGGTGGGCCGGTTCGGCCGCGGCGGCGGAGGAAGCCCTGCGCGCCGCCGGTGTCGACCCGACCACCCGCGGCGAGGCCCTCGACGTCGAAGCCTTCACCCGCATCGCCGAACACCGGCCGCCGTCGCCTACGATCGGTTGACCGTGACCACTTTGACTTCCTCCCCCGACCGGCGGCGGGGGAGTCCCACCGGTCTTAGGCCCGGTTGCCGCTTGTGCGGCGCGCCTCGCGGCGCGGGTTTTCCTGCTTCGGTGCCGACTGCACCCGGGAGGACCCCGAGTGTCTGACATCAGCTCCACAGGCAGACACGGCAAGACCTGCCGCCAGGATGTTCTTGGCCGCGTTCAGGTCCCGGTCATGCCGGGTG
>NZ_JBFAJC010000045.1:0-88281 GCF_040655075.1 Actinoallomurus sp. NPDC050550
CTCCCGCCCCGGAACAACGTCGATCGTGCCCTGAGCGTGGTTGGTGTACCACCCGGAGTCGTCCCACTGCCGCCAGCGCACGTCGCTGGTGTGGAAGTTCTTGTCCACCGACACGACCTTGCCGTGCGGGTACTGCGGGCTCATCAGCACCGTGCCCGACGACACGGGCCGGTTGTGCTTGTCGAGCTCGATGACGGTGGCGTCCACCTGCGGCTGCTGGGAGATCGGCTTGGCGTCGTCGGCGGCGGCGAGCAGGCGGGCCCGCTGTTTCGGCGTCTGCGCGTCCTTGTCCACGGAGTGGGCCTTGAGCGTACGAGCCTGCGCACTCGTCGTGACCGGAGCGGTGTCGAGGACCTCCTGGAACTTCAGGCCGTCCATCGTCTGCTGCAGCGTGGTCGCGATCGACTTGGCGGAGGTGTCGGCGCTCGTGGACTTGACCGGCTGGGCCGGCGAGCAGGCCGATCCCATCAGCGCGCCGACAGCGACGAAACCGACAAGGCTCCGCCCCCATATCCGAGATGTTGGCATGATCGTTACGGTAACGAAGAGATCGTTTGGTTATGGCCGAAACACGGATTTCGACGATCTTGTTACAGCGCCCGGGCGAGCGGGCCGTACGACCGTGCCCGCCCGGGTCGGCGAATCAGGAGAACCAGCGCCGGGGATGGCGGGTCAGGCTGTAGCCGGCGACGCCCATGGCCGCCGCGAGCACGCCGCCGCCGATCGTCCACCACCACCGGGTCGACGGCCAGGAGAACCAGCTCTTGGCGCGCTGCAGCGGCTTCGGCGCCGAACTGACGGCCGACGGCTCCGCCGAGGGCGCCGCCTCTGGAGCCATGGTGGTCCCGGGGTTGACCGCGGGAGCCAACGGCGCCTTCAGGTGCGCGCCGGACGGCTCGGCGTTCCCGTTCCGCGCGCTGATCCGCAGCCGTACGTCGACCGGCAGGCCGGCGCCCTGATCCGGCAGGCCGACCGCCGAGAGCCGGACGTAGTAGGTGCCCGGCAGCGGGTCGCTGGACCAGGGCTCGGCCCAGGAGCGGATCTGCCGCAGCGCGCAGTGCAGTTCGAGCTTGGCCGTGCCCTGCTGCGTTGTGGCGGACTGCGGTCCCTCGGTGCACGCCTGGCGACGGCGCAGACCGTCGAAGACGTCGACGGTCCAGGTCGCCGCCCCGGACTGGGACGTCTCGGACGGCAGCGTGACGGTCACGGCGACCTGGTCGGTCTGGCCCGCCGCCGCGGCGAACTGCCAGTACAGGTAGTCGCCGGTCGACGCCGACAGCCGCGCGGTCTGCCCGGGCCGTACGGTGGTCGCGGTGAGGAACGACGTCCCGGCCGTGCCGACCGTCTTGTGGGGCTTGGGCGACGCCTTGCCGCCGGCGAAGGCGGGCCCGGCGGTGGCCAGCGCGAGGACTGCGGTCGCGACCGGAAGGCCCAGGAGCGGTGTTACGCGCACGGTCAGTTCTCCTTCCAGATGGCGATCCGCCAACGGGCGAGCCAGCCGAGGATCAGCCCGGCGACCAGGCCGGCGGCGGCGAGCACGACGAGCAGGAGCCAGCCCCGGCCGAGGTCCGGGCCGCTCGGCGCGGGCGAGGAGGGCACCACGTCGACGGTGAGCTCCAGCGGCATGCCGGGGGCCGTCCGCACGCCGGGAGGCGCGGAGAAGGAGTTGCTCACCACCAGGCAGACGGTGCCCGCCGGGGACGCGCTCGTGGACGGCGACGCGGACGCGTCCTGACCGGACGGTTCGCCGGAGCGCTGGTCGGACCAGCGCAGGCCGGTGGACAGGACGTCGGTACGCCCGCTGCCCGCGTCCGTACCGCGGACGAGTTCCTGGCCGTCCTGGGACGTCGCCCGCAGCAGCACCCCGTAGTCCGGGTTCAGCCTGCGGTCGAGCGCGACGCTCACGGAGGCGCGCAGCTCCTGCCCGGAGGACACGGGCACCCGGTAGACGCGGTGCTCGCCGAACTGCTCGCGGTCGGTGTAGACACCGGGCGACAGCACCGGAGCGTTGGCGCACTGCGCGCCCCCGGCCACCTGCCGAGGCGTCTTCTGATACGTGCTGCCCGCGCGGCGGACCAGCTGGTTGAGCCGGCTGGTGAGCTGCTGCTGATGCTGGACGGTGGTGTACGTTCCGCCGGTCGCGCTGGCGATGCAGGTCAGCTGCTGCTGGACCTTCTGATTCGGGTTGAGGCCGAGCGTGTCGATGACGAGGTGGATGCCCTGCGCGGCGAGCTCGCGGGCGACGTCGCACGGGTCGGGCGGCGCGCAGGTGTCCTCGCCGTCGGTGATGAGGACGATCCGCCGGGTCGTCTCGCCGGCTCCCAGATCCTTGGCCGCCGCCCGAAGGGCCAGCCCGATCGGGGTCCAGCCGGTAGGACGCAGCGTGGCGATCGCGGCCTTCGCCTCGGTCTTGTTCATGGGGCCGACCGGGCTGATCTGCTCGGTGTCCTTGCAGCCGACGGTCTTGGGGCTGCCGGGGTAGCGGTAGCGGGACCCGAGCACCCGGATGCCCAGCTGCGTCTCGCCGGGCAGCGCGTCCACCACTTCGTCGAAGGACTGCTGCGCCGCCGAGATCCGGCTTCGCCCGTCGATGTCCTTGGCCCGCATCGAACCGCTGACGTCCAGGACCAGCTCGACCTTGGGCGGCTCGGTGGCGCCGGCCTTGGCGGCGGAGGCGGGTGGAACACCGAACATCCCCAGGGCGGCCAGCAGGCACAGCAGGCCGGCCGCGAACCGTCGTCTGATGATCACCCGAGGATCCTAATGATCATTAACCGGCGTACTAAATCGGACGAAAGACGGACCACAAGTGCTGGGCGGTCCTGCGAATCATCGGTGAGATCCACGCTGGTGACCTGAGCCCGTGACGCTGGAGACCGCGGCCTAGGTGGTCAGTCGAGACTCCAGACGGACACCGAGCCGTCCTCGTACCCGGCGACCGCGACGGGCCTGCCGTCGAGCGTCGTGGTCGTCAGCGACGAGACCACGGAATCTCCGGTGAACGGGCCGCCGACCGGTTTTCCGGTGGCGAGGTCCCACAGGCGTACGGTGCGGTCCGTGCCGCCGGCGATGATCACTTGTCGACCGCCGAGGGAGGCGACGGCGACCGCGTGGGCGGCCATCCGGATCGCGGTGCCGATCCTTTCACCGGTCAGCAGATCCGAAACCTGGATCGTCGAATCGTCACCGGCGGAGACGACGACCTTACGTGCACCGATGGCACCGATCGCCACGGAGGTGACGTATTCACTGCCATGGGCGCTGTGCCCGGTGAAGGTGGCGCCGATCTGGCGCCCCGAAGTCCGGTCGAACAGCCGCACGGCCGATCCGTAACCGCCCACGGCGACGACCTGCCGGCCGTCCTCCAGCCCGGCGAACGCCAGCGAGATCACCTCCGCGTGCGTGTCCAGTTGCGGAGTGACGGTCCGGCCGGTGGCCGGATCCCAGGTCTGTACGGTCGTGTCGAAACTGCCGGAGACGACGACCTGCCTGCCGCTCACCGGGGCGAACGCCACCGACGTCACGCCGTTCGTGTGACCGGTGAAGGTCTTTCCCGTCTCGGAGCCGGTCGCGAGGTCCCACATCCGGATGTAGTCGTTGCCGTCGCCGCTCAGTTGAGTACCCGCGACGACGACCTGCCGGCCGTCGAAGGCGCCCACCGCGACCGACTGCACGCTCAACGCTCCAGGGGCGGTGAACGAGCGGCCGAGCGCGCCGGTCGCGAGATCGGCCACCTTCACGGTGTCGTCACCGCAGCCGGTCACGATCGTCGGATGGCCGTTCACGGTCGTCACCGCCATCGAGGTGACACCGGCCGGCCGAGCGCGACACGCCTGGAGACGGCGGATCGCGGTGCCCGGGGTGGGCGGACGGGACGTCGACGGCGCGGACGTGCCGTGCCGGACCGCCGGAGGCTCGGCGCGGCGGTGGTCATGTGCGAGCAAGTGCGGCACGCCGAACCCGAGCACGACCACGGCGACCAGCGCGGTCGCACCCGCGGCGAGCAGGCCGCGGCGGCCGGCACGCCTGCCACCGGGCGCAGACCCGTTGTGCGTGGCCGTGTCCGTTTCGGTCACCTGCGGTACCGACATGGTGCCGGTCTGGATGACGTTCTCGATCGCCCGGCCGATCCCGGTCGTCAGCGACTCCGACGCAAGCGGTGGCACCAGTGGTGGTCGTTCCGGGGCCGACTCGGACGTCGCCCCGCCCGACGCGACCCGTTCGAGCACCGTACGGATGTACGCCGATCCAGGGCGCTGCGAAGGATCCTTGTCGAGCAGCGCGGAGAACAACGCGGCGAGGTCGGTGCCCGCCCTTCTCGGTGGCGGTGGCGACTCGTTCAGCACGGCGGCGATGGATGCCTCGTACCTGTCGCGTTCGAACGCGGCCGTGCCTTCGGCCGCGTAGTACAGCGTGGCGCCGAGCGCCCACCAGTCGGTCGCGGCGTCCCCGCGGTCGCCCCGGACCTGTTCCGGCGCCATGTACGCGGGTGAGCCGAACAGCGTTCCGGTGCGCGCCGGGGCCGGGTGGCCGGCGATCCGCGCGAGGTCGAAATCGGCGAGCCTGATCCGGTCGCCCGGCAGCAGCACGACGTTCGCCGGTTTCAGGTCACCGTGCACGACGCCGGTTCGATGTGCCTCGTCCAGGACCTCCAGCAACGCGAGCCCGATCGCGGCGACCCTGGCCGGCGGCAACGGGCCATCCCTGCCGACGGACTCCGCGAGGGTCGGCGCCGAGACGAACTCCATGATGATCAAGGTAGCGCCACCGCTGGAGATCGCATCGTGATTCGCGACCTCGGGCTGCGGCGGCAAGCGCGAGGATGCTCAGGACCGTGACTGGGTCCCGTGCATGCCGTACCGCTCCTGGTCGGACGGGCGCGGCCCCTCGGGTCCGTCCCTACCGATGCGGAGCATCCGCGAGACGCGGACGATGCGAAACTTGCGGTCCAGCACGGCGAACTCCGGCCCGCTCATCGCCTCGATCCGCTCCGCGGCGTCCTCCCACTCGGCGATCTCCTCGGGCTCGGCGGGCTCGCCCTGGAATTCCAGGAGCCGGGGCAGCAGCTCGCTGAAGTACCTCGCCAGATGGGTGCGGGCCTGGTCGGGACCGTCCGCGCCGGTGAGAGGGTCCCAGGTGTCCCCCTTGATCTCGACGACGGTGAAGGTGGGCGGAAGGAGGACCACACCGGGGTGGGTGCGGATCGCGTGGCGGGCCTCGAGCTCCACCGTCTCGGGCACGGTGCCGGGGATGGGCAGGTGCCCGACGAGGTTCAACCGCAGTTGCGCCTCCCACTGCCCCACCAGCGCCCGCGGGTCGATGAGGTGGTCCTCCAGGAAACGGGCCTCGTCCGGAGGGTCGGTGTCGGTCGCCCTCGGCGGCTCCATCACCCGGCGTCCGATGAGGGTGAACTTCTCGATCCGGATCACCCGATAGCGGCGGTCACCGATCTCCCACTCGTCCTTGGGAAGCTGCTTGCCGTCCTCCGGGTCGAGCCGATCGGCCACCGCGCGCATCGTGCGGGCGATCTCCGGGTCCTCTTCCCGCTCCTTCGCCTCGATGCGCAGGCCGGCGGCGAGACTGTAGCGAGCGCCTTCTGGATCCATCGCCCCGACGCAGCCGATGCGCCACTCGGTGCCCCGCTGCACGGCGTACCCGAAGTCGGGCGCCCCGGCGGGGAGGAGCTTGGGATACATCCGGATACGGTCCCCGAGGTCGCTGTCCCGCATCGCGGCGACCGGGTCGAGGTCGGCGACCACATTGATGTGGTCGAACCCCGGCATTAAGGGAAAGGACATGCCCCCATCCTTACCGCAGATTCCCCAGCCCGCATCGATTTCGCCGAATCAGCGGTAAAGCAGCTCCATCACCGCAGCTCACGCCACCATTGGTCCCAGAAATACAACCTTTCAGAGAAACGACGGATTCGCGAAATATATCCGCTTAATACCTGATTAGTGACGCTGGCCGGGGAAGTGAACGCTATTCTCATTCCATGATCACTACGTGGGAGCCCACCGCCGTGGGCGTACTCCGTCTTCCATCGGGCCGGCTCGTCCGCGGCCGGGGACTCCGCCGCCCGCTCCCGGACGGACCGGAACCCACGTACGGGCTCTACCTCCTTGGCCACGAACCGCCGTCCGTCGCATGGGAGGCTCGATGGCTGCGCTGGCCGGACTTCCGGCTGCCGTCCGACCGCACCGACGCCGCGGACGCGCTCCGCGAGACCTGGACGCGCGCCGAGACCGAGCGCGTCGAGATCGCCTGCGGCGGCGGGTACGGCAGGACCGGGACCGCGCTGGCCTGCCTCGCCGTACTGGACGGGGTGGCGAGCCAGGAGGCGATTGCGTACGTCCGGGAGCACTACGCGAAGCGCGCCGTCGAAACGCCCTGGCAACGCCGCTACGTCACCCGCTTCCGGTGACGACCTGCATGCCCACGCCAGGCGGACGCCTCCGGCAAACGCCCCGGGCTGTCAGGTCGGCACCGGCCTGATCACGGTGCGGCGTGGTGCCGGGAAAAGGCACGGCGATAGTCGCGCGGTGGCACTCCTCGCCGCTGCGTGAACCGCTCCCGGAGCACGCCCGCGTCCCGGTAGCCGACTCGCCGCGCGATCTCCTCGACCGGCAGGTCGGTCGTCTCCAGCAGTTCCTCGGCCAGGTCGAGCCGCTGGTTGCGCAGCCAGGCGTGCGGGGTCGCGCCGGTGGCGGCCTTGAAACGGCGGGCGAACGACCGTCGGCTCATCAGCGCCCGCGCCGCGAGCTCGTCGATGGCGAGCCGGCGGTCCAGGTTGGCGCGCGCCCACGCGATCGTGTCGGCGAGGCGCCGGTCGTCGCCGTCGGACGGCACGGACGCGGCGATGTACTGGCTCTGACCACCGTCCCGATGCGGCGGTGTCACGAGGTCCCGGGCGACCAGGTTCGCGACCGCCGCACCGTGGTCGCGGCGCAGCAGGTGCAGGCTGAGGTCGAGGCCTGCCGTCGCGCCGGCCCCCGTCGCCGTGCCGCCGTGGTCGATGTAGAGCGCCCCGGGTCGCACGGTGACCTGGGGGTACCGAGCCGCGAGGTCTTCGGCGTACCTCCAGTGCGTCGTGACCTCCAACCCGTCGACCAAACCGGTCGCCGCCAGCAGGAACGTCCCGACGCAGTGGGCCGCCACGGTCGCACCCCGCTCGTACGCGGTGCGCAGCGCAGCGAGGACCTCGGGCGGCTCGTCCCGGAACTCCAGGCCGGGCAGCAGCAGCACCAGGTCGGCTCCGGCGATCAGCTCGGGCCCGTGGTCCACGCGCATCTCCAGTCCGAGATCGGTACGGAGTGGTCCCGGCCGCTCGGCGCAGACTCCGACCTCGAACGCGGGGACGCCCGTGCGGCGCCCGAAGACCGAGCCGACCACTCCCAGGCTCAGCGCGGTGACTCCGGGCGGGGCGTAGGCGGCGACGCGCTGGAATGCCGACATGCCACCAGGCTGGCACAAAAGCCATGATCCATGGCAAAGAAGCCACTTTCCGGGGTGGTCCGCTCCGGGCCAGGCTCGTTCCATGACCGAAAAGATCATTCTGGTGACCGGGGCGACCGGGAGGCAGGGCGGCGCCACCGCCCGGCGTCTCCTCGCCGACGGGTGGCGCGTCCGAGCCCTGACCCGTGCCCCGAACGGCCCGGCCGCCACCGCACTGGCCGCCGCCGGTGCCGAGATCGTCCACGGCGACCTGGACGATCCGCCGTCGCTCGACGCCGCCGCGACCGGCGTGCACGGGGTGTTCAGCGTGCAGACGGGCGCGCTCGGCTCACCACCCGTCCCGTACGAGATCGAGATCCGCCGGGGCATCGCCGTGGCCGAGGCCGCCGCACGAGCCGAGCACCTCGTGTACACGTCCGTCGCCGGCGCCGAACGTTCCGCCGGAGTCCCCGCCTTCGAGACGAAACTGCGGATCGAGGAGCACATTCGCCGGGCGGGCATCCCGGCGACCATCCTGCGGCCCGCGTCGTTCCTGGAGAATTACGTCGAGGGGATCCGAACCGGCACCCTGGCCACACCGTTCGCCCCGGACGTTCCCGAGCAACTGATCGCGGTCGACGACATCGGCGTGTTCGCCGCGCTCGCCTTCGCCGACCCGGCCGCGTACGTCGGCGAGACCCTCGCCATCGCCGGCGACGCACTGACGCCGCCCGACCTGGCGGCGGAGACGAGCAGGGTGACCGGCCGGCGGATCTCGTACGTGCCGGTCCCCCTCGACGCCCTCCCGGAAGCGGTTGCGACGGCGGTCGCCCACCTCAATGTGCACGGCGGTTACGGCGCCGACGTCCTCGCCACTCGGGCACGTCACCCCGCCGTCATGAATGCGGCGACCTGGGTGAAGACCCTCACGGAGCCGCGAAACACGCACACATCGGACACGTGATGTTCGACCGGGCTTCACTCCGGAATGACGCGACTCCGCCGCGTAGGTGAAAGCCGGTCGTCTACCATCCCGTTCGTGATCATGAACAAACTGATCGTTTCGACCGCCGCGTTCGGTGCCGTCCTGGCCACGGCCCTCCCCGCGCAGGCCGCGCAGCCCGTGGCCTGGCAGCGCGTCGGCACGGACATCACCGGCGGCGTGAGCGGCATGGCCCTCGTCGCGGGCGCGCCCGTCGGCCGCGACCGGGCGGATGTCGTCATCGTGCGCGACAACAAGGCGGACGGACAGAACCGGATCTCCACCGTACGGCTCCGGCCCGGCAAGGCCCCGGCGGTCACCCCGTTGGCCTGGAAGGGGCCTCTCCCCAAGGACGTGGAGGCGATCGACGCCGTCCCGGGACGCAAGAACCACTACATCGCGCTGGCCAGTGAGGGCACGGCGTACCACGTCGCCATCGCCGGCGGCACGGCCACGGTCCAGGGCTCGCCCGTCTCCCTCCCCGACCGGAAGAGCGGCGACAACTACGAGAGCTTCGCGCTGTACCGCAACACCGCCGGCAAGATCTTCGCCGTGTGGGCGACCCGCGGCAAGAACTCCGAGAAGGCCGTCGTCCGCACCGCTGCGGCGACCGTCGGTAAGACGAGCCTGCACATCGGCGCGACGGCCGACAAGGCCAAGTTCGCCGTGCCGTTCCCGAGCGCGAACGAGGTGCGGCACGTCAGCGACCTGAAGGTCCTGAGCGACGGCACCATCCTGGCGTCGTCGGCGCAGGACCCGAACGACGACAACGGCCCCTTCAGCTCGGCCGTCTACAACGCCGGAAAGCTGACCATCAAGGGAGGACGCACCCCCGTACTCCACCTGAAGAAGACGAGCAGCCTGAAGCCGCTGCGCAAGTTCACCAAGAAGGACGACCGTAAGGTCGAGGGCATCGTCGCGCTGCCCGGCGGCCAGGCGATCTGGGGCACCGACGACGAGAACCTCGGCGGATCGGTGACGTTCGACCGTCTCCACTGACGACCCACGGGGGCCCGGCCGCATCCGCCCGGCGCGGGGCGCCCACGGCCGGGCCCCGATGATCGATCGCGCCGCTACGATGCCGGAAATGGACATCTTCGCCGAGGTCAAGCGTCTTAATCTGCCGCTCGGTCAGTACGTGGTATTCGGCAGTGGCCCGCTGATGGCGCACGGCATCCGCGACACGACCGATGTCGACCTGTTCGTCACGCCGAGCCTGTACCAGACGCTCAAGGCCGACGGCTGGGCGGAGAAGGAACTCACCGGGCCGAACGGCGGGCTGTACCTCGTCAGCGGCATCTACGAGGCGTACGACACGTGGCCCTGCGGAGACTACGACCCGACGCCCGAAGCGATCATCGCGGCAGCCGACTTGATTCAGGGCGTGCCCTTCACGCCGCTGGCCGAAGTGCTGAAATGGAAGCGGGCGTTCGGCCGGCCGAAGGACGCGGCCGATGTTGAGTTGATCGAGCACCACCTGCGAGCTTGAACCGCTCCACACGGGTACCCCGTACGGGCCAGGCCTTCTGGCGACGCCGGAAGGCCTGGTGCGGTGGATCAGCGGAAGGCGTCGGCGTGGGCCCGCGCCGGTCGCGCCGGTAACCAAGATCATTTCGACCTCCGATGGATCGGTCGCCGTCGACAAGATCATCCACATGAGATCACGCCGCGTGCCGCCGTGCGCCAAGATGTGCACCATGGCGCCCGACACCTATTACCTGCAGGCCGCACGCCGGATGTGGCAGCAGTTCGAGCCGATTCACGCACTGGTCTACTACGCACCCGAAGTGTTCGAGGAGCTCGCGACCCTCGGGTACGACGTGGCGACCCGATGGCCGACCTACTTCCCGCTGCGTGCGGCGCCCCTGGGCGCGCCCGGCCCGGAGCGGGTGGCCTCGGCGTTCTACAGCTTCAGTCCGCAGATGGTGGCCGAGCACGTCGCGCCCGCGTGGACCATCGCGAGCTCCGAGCAGGTGCTCGCCGCCAGGCTGCGCGGGGTCGACCGGCTGTTCCGCGGGCTGATGGGCGATCAGATCGACACGGCAGAGTTCGCGGAGGCCGCCGGGCTCGTGCGCAGGGTCGCCGAGGCCGCCGACACCGCCGGCCGGCCCTTGGCCGCGGGCAACGCCGACCTGCGCTGGCCCGACGAGCCGCACCTGGTGCTGTGGCAGGCGATCACCATCATCCGCGAACAGCGCGGCGACGGTCATGTCGCCGCCCTGCTGACGGGCGGCTTGGACCCGTGCGAGGCCCTGGTCTCGTTCGCCGCCATCGGCGCCGCCCCGGTCGAGACCTTCGGCGGCCGCCAGTGGACCCCCGAGCAGTGGGACGCGGCCGCGGACCGGCTGCGGTCGCGCGGCTGGATCGACGCCGACGGCAAGGCCACCGACCTCGGCCTCGAAGGCCGCGACCAGGTCGAACGGCTCACCGACCGGCTCGCCGCCGGAGCCTGGACGGCGCTGAGCGAGGCCGAGATGGACCGGCTCGTCGAACTGAACAACCCCATCCTCACCGCCGCGCTCCTGTCCGGTCTCCTGCCCGGCACCAACACGCTCGGCATCGCCACCGTCCAGCCCCCCAAGTGGTGACCAGGCGCCGCCCCGCCTCGGGTCGGCTACTGGCTCGCACCGTCGACGGCGAGTCCTCACGCGTGGTCGTCAGCTCGTCTCTTGGGCGGTCACGTTCGAGTGAGGGTGGCAGTCGAGCGAGGTCATCACTCGGTCCATGTGCTGATGTAGTTCCTCGTGCTGCTGCTTCAACGTGGCGAACTCCACCATGAGGGTCTCCAGCAGTTCCCTGGAGCGGCAGTCGGCGTCGTAGTCGTGCTGGGCGAGTTCGCTGGCGACCTGATCGCTACGCTTGGCGGCGATCAGCAGGATCGCGCCCTGGAGTGCGGCCAGGCAGCTCAGCACCAGGTTGAGCAGGATGAAGGGGTACTTGTCAAAGCCGGTGTTGTTGTTCGCGGCCATCCAGATACCGAGGAAGATCAGCGCGGCGAAGACGAAGAACCACGAGCCCATGCTGTTGCGCATCTTGTCGGCGGCGCGTTCACCGAGGGACAGGCCATCACCGCTGCGCACGCCCGGGTGCCGGTGCCAACCGTGGAAGCTGATGTGATGCTTCTCGTCCGTAGGTGCGGGCGAAGTGCTGGGATCCTCGCGTGTTGTCGTCATACCGCAGCAGAGTGGCCCCAGATGCCCGGATTCGCTACCAATATGACCGAACCTTAACTTTCCGCACGATCATCACGGGGACCGAAACGAGCACCCTGCCGTTCTACGCGGCTTGCCGAACGCGTCATGGCTCAATGGGTCCAGCGCCTTCACCGCCACACTGCCAATGGTTCCGGTCAGGCCATCGTTGGTTCCGTTGTCGTCATGTCGTCTTTATCGTCGGAGCCGAGGAGTTCGTCGCGGTGGATGCGATGGCTGTGGCGTTCGATATAGATGAGCGCGAGCATATCCGTTAGAATGGCGGCGGTTGCGCGGAACTGGTTGTAATAGAAATCGGCGATGTCGACCGTTGCCAGCGACAAGATCAACGCTGCCAAAGCGACCTTCCGGCCGTAAGAGTGACCACGGAAGGTTCGATACAGGCCGACCAGGACGACGAGATTCAGAGCAACGCCTATCATCCCAGCCCACGTCCAGCCGAAGGGCTGGAAAGGCCCGCCACGAGTGACCTTGGCCACCCATTGGACAATCGTGTGAGACTGGGCGGTCGGCAGTACCTTCACCAGCAGGGTCACGCCGCCTGACAGCACACCATGCAGCGTCCTGATCAGCAGCATTATCACGACGGCCCATGCACACCACCGCGACCGCAGGAAACGCCCGATGACCCGGCCGGTCGCTTCGAGCGCCATCTCAAGCGGATTCTTGTGTGACTTGACTCCGTGGGCTTCTCCATAGTCGCGCATCGCCTGGGCGAGTCGTGCGACCACCTCGTCGTTGTGCTCGCATAGCCCGTGCAGCGTCTCGCGAACCATCTTCGTCTCACGCGAGACCAGCCGATCCCGCACCATGTCGGGAAGCACTTCCAGAGCGTGAGCCAAACGGATCGCGGCGCGACGCTTGGTGGCGTCGTCCTCGTGCCGGAAAATGAACAGGATGATCGCGCAGAACAGAAAGACGATATAGATGATCGCCGCAGCGGGCTTGTAAAAGTAGTCATTCGACTTAGTGATGAACTTGCCGACCTCGTCGAGGAAAAGGCCCCATCCGAGGCCGATCAGCAGCGCGGCGACGCGGGTTGTACGTACTGACGTCGTGAGCACCAGCAGCAACGCCGCGATGAACAGTGCGACACCACCCCATAGCAGGTGCGCGATGTGCAACGTCTTGCCGCCGACCTGCGGATAACCGGTAATCCAGAGGTATCCACGTAGCCCGACCACCGTCAACGCGAAGGCGACGATGATGAGAGTTAGGTTCTCGGCCGCGTTAAATCGCAGGCGCATGAATCACTCCGGATCTCAATGGGGACACCATTCGCCGCTCGATGCGCTCACTTTCGACGCGCCACCAGAGAAGACGCCGAGCACGACTCACGACACTCATGAGTGGCCAGATTCTGTCACGGCAGCGATGCAAACGCAAAACATTTCATGCCGTCCCGAAGCATTCGTCAGATTTAGGAGATTTTTACCGAATCTATCGTTCTATTTACAGAGGTACCACTAAGTTCGGTCGTCACTCTGCCGCGAAGGTCGGCAGGACGGCTCCCACGATCCCGAAGGACGTACTCGATGAGCGATGTCTCCAATCTGCTCGGTGTCGCCCAACAATTGCTCGGACAACAGCAGCAGGCCGGCCACGGGCCGAACCACGACGGCTTCCTGCAGGATCTCGCCCAGCGCCTGGGCAACGGCCATACGCCGATCCAGGGAGGGGTCACCTATCAGGTCGACGAGAAATTCTTCTCGCCGACCCATGACTTCTGGATCAAGGATGCACAAGGCCAGAAAATCTTCCAGGTCGACGACAAGCTGTTCAGCCTCAACGGCGCCATCGCACTCAAGGACGCGTCCGGGCGGGAGTGCTACAGCGTCACCGAGAAGATCCTCACGATGCGCGATGTCCGGTTCATTCAGCGCGGAGGAGAACGCATTGCGCAAGTGCATAAGGCACTGTTCTCGCCGCTGGTCTACAAGTTCACCGTCACCTTCAACAACGGTGCGGAGCTGCACGTCGCCGGAAACATCACCGACCACCAGTACGCCATCACCTACGGCCAGCAGGAGGTCGCGCACATTTCCCGGCAGTGGTCGCTGTTCAGTGAGCACTACGGCGTGACGATCATCCCCGGCCAAGACGACGCACTCCTGCTGACCATCTCGGCCTGCGTGGAAGCGATGGTCCTCGACGACTGACATCCTTCGCCCGGGACAGATCGGTCCCGCACCTGTCCCGGGCGAGGTCCCATCGATGGTCTGGCCGCCACGAAGCGAATTCACTCAGTCTGGCTGACCGTACGCTTGGGCCGGCATTCCTCCATGTGCTCCACGATGTGGCGGATGGCCAGGTCCTGGGCCTTCAGGTGGACCTGCATGGTGGGTCAGGCGAAGGAGCGCAGCGTCTGGATGAACGCGTCCGAGGCTACGATGACCTCCCCCAAGTGGTGATCAGGGCCGAGTAGAGCGGCCCGGATCCCGCGGCGTGAACCGGGGCCGCCCCGTCGGCCAAGGAGAGGT
The DNA here is from genome assembly GCF_040655075.1 of Actinoallomurus sp. NPDC050550. NCBI lineage: Bacteria > Bacillati > Actinomycetota > Actinomycetes > Streptosporangiales > Thermomonosporaceae > Actinoallomurus > Actinoallomurus sp. NPDC050550. The sequence continues at coordinate 14,109 of NZ_JBFAJC010000045.1, forward strand.
GACCCAACTGGTGCCCGCAACGGGCCCTGACGAACGGACACCCCTTCCGGGCGCTGCTGCCGACCGCCTACATGCTCGCCGTTCTCGGGCGGCCGGACGAGGCGCTGCTCGCCATGGAGGCGAGCGCGGATCTGTACCGCGAACTCGTCACGGCGGACGAGTCATTCGAGACGGAGGCGGCGAGGGCCGCACGTGCCCTCGCGGCAGCCCGAAGGATGAGCCCGGCGGACTATGGCGTGATGATGGCCGGGCTGCGCCCTGAACTGGAGGACGAGATCGGGCCGATCGGCGACCTGCCCGACGCAATGGTGGCTCCCGACACGTCGTCCCGCTCCCCCGCGCGGCCGATGAAGCGCGTCCAGCCCAAGAGGCAGTCGCGCCGACAGCGACGCCGACGTAAGCCCGGAGACACTCAGCCGGAGTGAGCGATGAGCAATCCCACGGCTAGCGCGGCCAGAATGACGACAAAGATGACGACGCCGCGCACATCGCTTCGTTTCCCGCCGCTGACACTGACGAAGGGAACGCCTGGATCGCCGCTGCCGTTGGCGCCGTGGTGGTGATGATGGCCGCCGAACCCGCTGTGGTGGTGGCCACCGAACCCGCCGTGATGGCCTCCGCCGTACCCGCCGCCGTCGTGTGACATCGCATGGTCTCCTTCCTTTTCTGGTTGGACGCCGCGATGATCGACAGAGTTCCCCGTCCAGACCCGATGAATCGCGCCACCGGGCGGTATGGAGCACATCGCACCGCCCCGGTGGGAAGACGGCTTGAGAGATCACACCCTCGGGTCGGCTCGGCTCATCGCGTCCCACGGGGCGTGGTTCCACGGGCTTTTCGCATTCGAGGGATCGAGCAGCCGGCCGACCGCCTCGACCGTACGGCGATGGGGCGTCGGCCAGTTCTCGTCTTCGGTCCCGCGCAGCCCGTCCATCCACATTCGGCGGCCGGTCAGGAAGTCGTCGGCGAACTCGCGCCACGACCGGTACGCCGACGCGGTCTGCGCCACGATTCGTTGCAGCAGGTGCCACGCGGTCGGCTCGTCGATGAATCCGGCGGCGACCCCGTACCGCACGTTGTTGGCGTAGCGTGCGATGTCCCAGGCCAGCGGCTCATGTCCGAGCCGGGGCGCAAAGGATGTGCGGTGTCCGGAGGTCGCAAGCCACTCCAGGTTGGACAGCAGTTCCTCGCGCGACGACACGTCCCAGCTGTCGTCCAGCATGCGGCGGGCGCGCCTCGGGCTGAGCCAGCCGAGGGGGTACAGCGAGGTGTGCGTACCGCCGAACGTACGCTCGACGAGGATGGCGGACAGCGACACCAGCCAGAGCTGATGCAGGGACAACGGCCTGCGGTGCCACCACGCGGGCGACGGGTCGGTGAAATTCTCCCGTAGCCCCTGGGCCATCGGATCGTCCGGGCCCAGTGCACGTTCGCAGTCCGCGAGGACCTGCTGGTACATCGCGAGGGCGTTGGTCAGGTCGCCGGCGCCGTCGTACGCCTCGGCCAGCTCGCGGCGGACCAGGAGGGTGTCGGGGTGATCCGGGCCGAGCGTCCGCGCACGGTAAGCGGCGACCTCGTTGAAAAGGGGAATGGCCGCCGCGGCCCGGCCCTCGCCCACGTAGCCGATCGCGACATTGCGGCGGGCGACGAAGGTCTCCGGATGGTCGCGGCCGTACGCCCGTTCGCGGTCGGCGAGGTTCCGCTCATGCATGGCGCGGGCGTCCTCGTACCGCTCGGCGTCCTCGTAACCGACGGCAAGGTGGTTGTGGGCCTTGAGGATCTCCGGGTCGCCCGGGGGTCGGGTCCGCTCCACGGCGGCGACGATCGCCTCGTACTCGGTGACGGCGTCGTCGAAACGCTCCAGATCCTCGTAGGCCTCGGCGATCCGGCGGCGGGTGAAGATGGCGTCCTCGTGGCCGGGGCCGCTCATACGCTCGTGGGTGGCGAGGTTCCCTCGCAGCAGCGGGATCGCCTCCTCGGGCCGCCCGACGGCGCGAAGGATGATGGCGAGGTTCTCCCGGGTCTGCAACGTGTCGGGATGGTCGGCCCCGAGGACGCGTACGCGACCGGCGAGCGTCTGCTGCAGCAGTGGCCGTGCCTCCTCGCTGCGGCCGGCCTTGTGGAGCCGGACCGCGAGGATGTTCCGTGCCTCCAGGGTGGCCGGATGGTCCGGGCCAAGGGATTTCTCCGTTTTGGCAACCGTCCGCTGCTGTTCCCGGACGGTGTCGCTCGACGACATGTTCCCCCTTTGATCACTACCGAATTCTGGGCACCCCTGGTGTCAGCTCCGCGGCCGGGCGAGGTCGTCCAGGCGGCACAGGTGCAGAGTCGTCCCCGGCTCGGCCGGGAACGAGTGGTCGAGCTGCCACCCCTGTTCGGCAGCGACCCGGAGCACGGCCTGGGCACCGACGCCCCGGAAGTGCCAGGTGCTGACGCTGACCCGGCGCAGGATCCGGCCCGCCTCGTCGGCCTGGTAGTTCTTGCGCGGGTCCCGCGCCAACTCGGCCTTGAACCGCTCAGGGAGGTACTTCCGCAGGTGCGTGAGGTAGGCGTCGGGGTTGCGGCGCAGTTCCAGGGCGCGCAGCCGCGGCATGAAGACCCAGGTGAGCAGCGGCATCGCCACCCGGAAGGACAGCGGGCCCCACGGCGTGCCGGGTGCGGGCGGCGGCCCGTAGGGGTGCGGGAGTCCGACCTGCACCGGGGGCGGCATGAGACGGAAGAAGCACAGCCTGTCCGCCGGCTTGGAGCTCGCCCAGTCCACCGACCAGCCCCGTAGGCGGGCCAGGTGCTCGACCTGGGCCGGGCTCAGGCCACGGTAGTAGCGGACGGGCAGGTCCGTGGTGGCCCGTCGGACACCGCTCGGCGGCAGCGTGGCCACGTTCCAGCCGCTGTTCTTCTCACCGCGGGAGAAACGCTCCTTCAGCAACGCGTCGGTGAACGGCGCCCAGTCGGCGGCGCGACCGCTCCACTCGACGCGGAAGCGCCGCCAGGAGATCGCGGCCTGCGCGAAGCCGAACGCGGCCCCCGGCGGGCCGATATTGGCGTTGGAGGCGCTGTCGGCCCAGATCGCCAGGACGGTCAGGCCGACGGCTATCAGCACCCACAGCGGAATGTAGATGAACTGCAGTACGAACTGTGTCACCAATCCGACCCGCGAGCGACGCGGCGCCGGCCCGAGGTCGCGAACGGACCCCGGCTGAACGGATGGGCCGGGCATCGACGGCTGGTACCTGTAGTCCGGCGGACCGGACCCGCCCTCGCCTCGGCGAAGTGCTCGGTTTCTGGGGTCGACGGGGCCACCGTAGCCGCCGGGACCTTCAGGGGGAATGGTCATAGGTCTCCTCACCGAATGGCGCATTCGCGGTGCGGTACGGTGACACGGCGGCGGAACGAGGCGCGGCACGTTTCAGATGCCCGAACGGAGCCTAGTCCTCGGTGGCGTCACGAGCGATTCGGGGTCGGCGCCGGCGGAGAGAGCCTTCCGGACCGCGGACCCGAAAAGGTCCGTCCCGGAAGGGACAGGGCGCAGGGAGAACCACCATGGCCGTACGACCGGCTGGAAACATCCGTACCCGTCGCTCCACCGCCAACTGGCTGTGGTGTCTCCTCTTCGCCGCCATCGCGGTGACACTGCCGACCCTCGCGATCCGCGATGCCCTGCGACACGCCGAACTGCTCCGACACCACGGTGTCCGGGTCACCGCCGACGTGCTGGGATCCACGGGCAACTCCTGCGACATCGCCTTCGTCGACCGGGGCAACGGCACGACGAAGAACGAGGTGGAGAAGTTCTACGGGTGCAAGTACGCACGCACCGGTGAGAAACTCGCCGTCGTTTACGATCCGCGGCACCCGTCCACGATCGCGTACGCGAACAGCGTCGGCGTCATGCGCGAGTACGCGATACGCGCGCCTCTCATGCTGGTATCGCTTGCTGCGGCTCTCGGCGCGGTGGTCATCTTCCGCCGTACCCGGCCACGTCCGTTGATTGATTGATCGTTGATTGACCGGAGGTCATAACGGGCCTTTCCATCCGGCGGGCGAGCCGTCAGTGTGTGATCCAAAGCCCCTGGATACATCGGCGGCGCTGGACATCGGAAAGGAAGGCGCCCAAGGCCATGGACACGAGTTGCCCGCAGCACGGAGATACCGCTCACGTGACCAAGGTGAGCTCACTACCGCGCACCGGCACCACGGACACGAAAGGCACCGTCGACAGCGGCACCGTGGGCGTGACCGGCGGCATGCAGGTCGGCGCATTCGCAGCCAAGACGCGGAGCAGCATCAACGTCACCAGCGAGAGCCTAATCGTGCGCGAGCTCACGCCCGCTCCCGACGCGGGGAGTGCGGCCGGCGGCCAGGCGCTCTGGGCGTTGTTCTACGCCGCCGACGCGGTGATCTGCGTGGTCGTAGCGGCGAAAACAAGTTCGACGGTGCGTACGGTCTTCCTTGTCTTGACGGCGATCTTCGCACTCGCAGCCGTTGTGGCCGTACGCGGCCTCGTCCTTCACCGGAGCCGTGACAAGCGGGTCGAAGAGGGTCTGCCCAAGGCCCGTCAGGCGTGGAATCTCGGTTACTACTGCAGCCATTGCGACGGAGTGTTCTTCGTCGCATCTCCTGCCGGGTTCGACCTTCCCGTACGCACGCTCATGCCGATCAGCGACTTCCGGCATCACGTGTGGTCCGCAGGGGGATACGGCGATCTCGCCTGAACGGCGGGACATCGTTCCTGGGCTCACGACTCATTGCACATTGGAATGCACATCCAGGTCGGCCGCATCGCGGATGGCGTCCACGAGGTCGACGACGAACTCGCGCACCTCCACCGCCGAGAGATGCCGAACCCAGGGACACACCTGCGGAAGGGCGAGCATGACAGCGCGAGCGCCCTCGTCACTGCTGATCAGCGCGGTGAACAGGCGCGTGGTGACGTCGGCGGTCTCTTCACGCTGCTCCCGGAGGAGGCGACCCTGCTGATCGAGAGCGTGCCGCCGTCGCGCCGTCGACGGCGATGAGTCCGGTCTGTGTCGTCCGGCAGTGGTCAGCGGCGCAATATCCCGTCTGAAATTCGTCGATATGGTTCCTCACCGTGGCGGATCACACGGGGCGGGTACTAGTCGGCCGTTATCGCCTGCTGGAGCCCATCGGCAGCGGCGGAATGGGCACGGTGTGGCGATCTCGGGACGAGGTCCTCGAACGGACCGTCGCGATCAAGGAGATCGCCTTCCCCCGCGGCCTGGACGAGAGCACGCGCGCGACCCTGCGGGAACGCGCGATGCGCGAGGCCCGCGCCGCCGCCCGGCTCGACCATCCCGGCATCGTCGACGTCCACGACGTCCTTATCGAGGACGGCCTCCCGTGGATCATCATGCGGTACGTCGACGGCCGTTCCCTCGACCGGCTCATCCGGCAGGGCGGCCCGCTGGCGGCGCCGCGCGTGGCCGCGATCGGCCTGGACCTCCTGGACGCTCTCGGCGCCGCGCACGCACAGGGCATCCTCCACCGCGACGTGAAGCCCGCCAACGTGCTGATCAGCACCGACGACCGCGTCCTGCTCACCGACTTCGGCATCGCCACAATGGCCGACACGACCCAGCTCACCCAGAGCGGCGCGCTGATCGGCTCTCCCGGCTACATCGCGCCGGAACGGCTCCACGGCGAACGCCCCAGCCCCGCGTCGGACCTGTGGTCGCTCGGAGCCACCCTCTACTACGCCGTCGAGGGCGAACCCGCGTACGCCGCCGAGGAGATCCCCGCCCTCATCGGCGCGGTGCTCACCCGCCAACCCCGGGTCCCGCGGCGCGCGGGCCCGCTGAGCCCGCTGCTGCTCGACCTCCTCGCCAAGGACCCGGCCCGGCGTGTCGGCGCCGAGCCCGCCCGCGCGCGACTCCGACGCGTCGCCGACGCGACGGACACCGGGACCCGCCGGATGGGCCAGGACTCGGCGGACTCGTCACACACGACACGGCAACAGGCGGCCCCGCCGACGACGCCTCTGGAGAGGGCAAGGCGTTCCTTCGCCCCGCCTCATGCGGACGGCGCCAAGAAGAAAGGGGGCCGCGTCAGCACGCTCATCCTCGTGGTGATGGTCACGGTCGTCCTCAACATGCTCAGGGTCGTGGCATTCACCCACGATGGAAAGTTCACCGGCGTTCCCCCATGCGACGCCATCGCGGGAGCGGAGCTGAGTGCCCTGGTACCCAGGCCCAAAGACACCAGTGACTGCTCCTGGCAGTCCGGTAGCGGCCCTCGCCGGTCCCTCGTCATGGCACCGACCCGGTCCGTACGCCGGCTTCAGCCGTGGACCGGTACCAGCGGGGCGAATGTCGCGCACACGGACATCGCCAAGCTTCGAGCTCGTTCGTCCGGGCCGACGGTCACCGAGCCCGGGATCGGGGACGAGGCGTACTCCACGACCGAGCCCCTCTCGACCGGCCAAGAGGTGCTCGTCGTCTTCCGGGTCAGCAATCTCGTCGTACTGTTGAATTACGGATGCGGCGACGTGAGCGCTGACCAGGCCCGGGCCGATCTGGTGAAGGCGGCGCGGCGGATGGCGGACTCCCTGTAAGCGCCTGACGCGGAGAAGCCACCACGCCCAGAGGATGTCGTCGCCGCGGGCGAGCGTGTCGGTGCCGGTCCCGAATCGAGGTGAGGTGGATGGTGACACGCGAGAGTTCTTCGACGCAGGGTGTGCCTTGATCTACCGGAGTTCAGACGTCCGTGTCTTTCGGGTGTCGTGGTGAGGCGTAGACGAGATACACGGTGCGCTTGGCTTGATCGACGAGATAACGTACGCGGCCGCCGGCGGTGACCTCGTACTCCCACTGCGGGTACTCGGTGCCACCTATGGTGCCGGTGGCGAGGCGGCCGCGTAGCCGGTGCCGCCGATCAGGATCGCGCATGGAGGTCGGATCGCTGCGCAGCGCCTCGTAACAGCGTCGGGTGTTGCCTGCAGCCTCGTTGCACAGCTCTGCCCAGCCTTTGGCCGCGTCGTTCGTGGCGAAGCGGAGGCGCCACTCGTCACCGACCGGTGGCGGCGAGACGTCGTCACCGCGTTTCGGACTCACGGGGCAGGCACCTCTCCGTGATCCTCGTCAGGGAGCGGAGCCGTCAGCCGGGCCGTCAGTTCAGGATCCGCGAGGATCCGGGCCGTAGCCCGCCACTCAACGATGACGCGATGCAGGTTGGAATGCACGTCCAGTTCGGCCGTGTCACGAATGGCATCCACGAGTTCGACGACGAACTCGCGCACTTCCGCAGCCGAGAGATGCCGCACCCAGGGAAAAACCTGCGGAAGGACGAGCAGGACGGCGCGTGCGCCCTCGTCACTGCTGATCAGCGCGGTGAACAAGCGCGTGGTGACGTCGGCGGTCTCTTCCCGCTGCCGGTCATGGTGCTCGGTGGTGAGATAGAGGTCCTCGCCATCGCGCCGCGTGACATGGACGCGCTGAGCACGCTCGACGGTCTCGGCGACCCGCTTGGAGTTCTTCGACAGCTCGGAGAACGAGACAACAGGAGTGGACACAACCACAACCATAGTTCGGAATATATTCCGAAGTCAACGGCTGCCACTGCTTCTCGCAATGGGTTGATCGACTCAAGCGGAGGCCCGCCCTATGCGGGGACGGGTAGGCCGAGTGAGGGGCTCCACCGGTTCTGCATCTTCTGGTCGGCGGTGGGCGTCTGCTCGACCCGGCGGCGCTAACCGGATTCGGTCGTTGTCGGAGAGGGCGTAGGCGATGGCGTCCGTGTCGGCGATGACGGAGCCGCCGGAGAGGACCCACGTGGCACGGTCGGCGATCCAGGAGTGGATGAGCCACCCGGCCGGCTCGGTGCCCCTGGCCTGCCCGCGTGCCCGGTATGCGCATGCTGGCCCCGGCCTGACGGCGAGCCGGGCCCGGCGTGCGCGCCGTCCACAGACGCAGAATGCGAGACCCTCGACCGATATGACCGCGGCCTCAGGACGACCGGCAGGCGAGAGCCGGGCATCTCCTGGTTCGGCGGCGTGGCGGTACGGCCGGGACCGGGCGGCGTGTTCCGCCCCGCATCGCGGCCTCCGGCAGTGATGACGGCGGCGAGCACAGTGACGAGCGCTACGGGTATGGGCACCATGGCCAGTGTCTTGATCCACCGCGGACGCCTGACGCCACCGGTGGTGAACTCGGCACCGGGCGTCGGGCCGGGGTCCGTGGCGGCTGCAGGCCGCGCCGCACGGCGAGCAGCGGTGCCGCCGACGGCTCCGGTCGCCGAACCGGGGACAGGGAGCATCGCGGTGCCGGGCTCTGGTGGACGCGCCGTAGTGGCGCCGTCGACTGAGCCCAGTCGACGGGCGAGATCGCCGACCGTGGGACGGTCGGCGGGGTCCTTGACGAGCGCGGCCTCGACCAGGCCGCGGAGGGGTTCCTCCAAAGCGTTGAGCAAGGTCGCCTGCGATATGGCCTGTCGCCCGAATTCATCAGCGTCAGCCCCGGCGAACGGGCTACGGCCGGTCGTCGCATAGCCCATCAGGCAGCCCCAGCCGAAAACGTCGGAAGCGGGACCTGCAAGACCACCGGTGACACGCTCCGGTGCCATCCATTCCGGGCTGTCCGCCGCCGCCTCGATCTCAGCGGACCCGCCTGAGGCGGAACGTTCTTCGGCGATACCGAAGTCGATCAACCGAGGGCCGTCGGCCGCCAGCAGGACATGGCCCGGTTTGAGATCACAGTGGACCAGCCCCGCCTGATGGATGGCGGCGAGTGCCCGGGCGACCGCGGCTGCCAGCGCCCTTACCTGCACGGGCTCCAGCGGGCCGACGTCCTCGACGAAATCCTTCAGCGAGGGTCCCTCAACGTACTCGGTGATGAGGTAGGGCCGGGTCTGGTCGGTACCGTCGACCAGCAACTGGGCCGTGCAGAAGGAAGGAAGACGCCGGGCACAGGTCGCCTCCTTCCGGAGACGGCGCCGTACCTGGGCCTGCCCGGCCTTCTGGACTCGTGCGGTCTTGACGGCCACGAGACCTCCGCGGCCATCACGTGCCAGGTAGACGACGCCCGTCCTACCTGATGCCAGTCTGCCGGCCAGTCGGTGGCCGCCGATCACAGCCGGATCATCGGGCGCCAGCGGTTGCATACCCGGGGGCAGGAGTGCGCGTCCGAGAGCCTCCGGCGTTATATCCACGAGAGCGCCTTCCCGTCGATGACGGACATATGGGCACTAGATAGTGCCAACCCAGCGGAGTCAAACGCAAGCTTTAAGTCACGATCAAGACAAAAACACCACAGCACCTCACGACGCAAACCGTTGATCGTGCAGTCCCCGGCCCGAACTCGGGCAAGTCCCACCATCGACCGCGAACTCCCCGCCCTGACTACCTCGGGGCCTCCGGTAGGTGTGCCCGGTGATGGCAGGAAAATGGTTGGACCAGCAGGGGCGGGACACCTACCGTCTGCGTGCATGGCTCCGGTGAGCACGGTCGATTTCGTTGCCGTCGGTGGTGGCATGCTGGCGGTGACGCACCGGCCGAAGGTGAAGTCTCTGCCTGCGATGAGATCACTCGGTGCGACTCACCTGGTGACCTTGTTGTCCCGGCGTGAGGGCGCGTGGGCGATGGGATCAGCCGCCCGGGCAGCGGGGCTGGAGTGGATCTGGGTTGACCTCGCTAACGCCGACCCGCCGCCGCCGGGACGCTACGGCGAGATGGCCAGGGCCCTGCTCGATATCGCTTCGTTGCTCCGCGAGGGTGCCGCCGTTGTCATCCACTGCTCGGCGGGAATCCACCGAACGGGGATGTTCACCTATGCATTGCTTCGAGCCATGCGGTTCACCAGCAGCGACGCCCGACTGACGCTGGCGCGGCTGCGCGCCCGTACCGCCGACGACGTAGGCGATGAGCGTCTCACGTGGGCTGAACACCTTTGTGTCACGATGGGCTGGCCTTGATCGATCAGCCGGTGATTTCGGCTCGGTAGCCATGTTCCGCCGAACCCCGCCGGGTGCTACCGGCCCCGGCTTGCCTCACAAACCCCAACCAGCGCCGTCTGGTCCGTAACGGTAGAGCTGAGCGGCGGTATGCAGATCCGCGTTCACGTCGTAGGGCCGGTCGTTCCGGTCGGGTAGCCGGGGCAACCTGAGATCAGGCAGTTCGAACCGCGGGTCTGGGGTCTGGAACACCTTGCGCAGCGCGGGGTCGGGAATGCCTACCGGTCCGAGGATCGCGACACGGTCGATCCCGCCCATCGGGTTCGCCCGCAGTTCCCGGCGCAGGCGGTGAGCATGGATGATCCGGCCGACCTGCCAGAGGAAACGAGGCAGGACGCGCTGCTCGCGTAGGGCGATGCCAATCTCGGCGACGGCATCACTATCGGCGGCCGCGGCGGTCAGTGCGCCGAGCGGCCTGCCCGCGTCAGGGATCGCATCGAGCACGGCCGATTCGATCTCGTCTCGGGGCGCGCGCCGGATGATTCTGACCCGGTGCAGTGCGCGCGAGATGGCGATCTGCTCATCGTCGATGAGCGCGAGCACCGCCACCGTCACCACGCGGTTCGGGCCTCCACAGATATAGGCGAGTTCGTAGACATCGAGCTGTGGATGGTCGGCCATGACTACTTCCTCACGGTAAGTGACCTGCGGAATCAGATGACGGGCTGGGCCCTGTGGTTCCGTCGTCCGCTGCGGCGAGGGTGGTCCGTGCCGTGGGTGCGCCGGGATCACCGGGAGGCCGGTGGATCGAAGAGCACGAACTCGGCGCGTACGGTCTTGCCGGTCGTGGTGGGGTGGATGGTGACGCGGGCGAGTTCTTCGGCGATCCAGAGGCCGAAGTGGCCGACTTCGCCGGGGAGGTCTTGGACGGGTAGGTCGGGTGAGGCGTCGGTGACGTCGAGGATGACGGTGGGCTCGGGTTCGGTTCGTACGGTGATGGTGAGGGTGACCGGTGCGTTCCCGTGGGCGATGGCGTTGGTGACGAGTTCGCTGGTGACCAGGATGGCGTCTTCGATGAGGTCGGTGTCCCAGCTGGTCAGGACGGTGGCGACTAGGGTGCGGGCGGTGATGACGGCTGCGGGGTCCTCGTCCAGGCGGCAGGACCACTGCCGTTGTCCGTTCGGGGTCTGGGTGTGGTTCTCGGTGAACATGGCGTGACCTCCATGAGGTGAAGGCCGCGGCGACTGGGCACCTGGTCGCCACGGCGGGGGTGTGTCAGCGGCCTGGGCAGCCGAGAACCTGGATGATGCGGGCGGCGGCGATGTCGAGGTTGTCGACGTGAGCGATCCGAGTGCCGAACGACCAGCGGAACCACCACAACCCCGCCCGATCCGGACCGACCGTGATGTCGTCGTTGAGGGGCGCGGCCGACGGGTTCACCACCCGCACTAACGCGGCCTCCCCCGCCGAGGAGATGACCCGGGCGTACCACCCTTCTCTCCGCAGCCGCTCCGCGAGCGCTTCCAGGTAGTGGATCCGATCCCCCGGTTGAAGATCTGCTCGGGCGTGCTTGCCCGAGACACGGTTTTCGGCCATTTGCCCCCGCTCCGTAGTTGAGTAGTGACAGTATGTGTTCGGTCGTACGGTAGACGACTTCTTCGGACCCAACAAGGTGGGAGCTAAGAAAATGAGTGCATCACTTGTGCTGAGACGACGACTCGCCGGCGAGCTGCGGAGTCTTCGTACGCAGGCCGGGCTGTCTCAGGAGGAGGTCGCTACGTACCTGGAGGTGTCCACCAACAAGATCATCAGGATCGAGAACGCGCAGAGCTCGGTCAGCACGAGCGACCTACGTCAGTTGCTGATGCTGTTCAAGGCCGATGCGGAGACCACCGAACGACTCCTCGACCTGGGCCGCAACGCCCGCAAGCGGGGCGGATGGTGGTCTTCTTATCGCGATCTCTTCCCTGGCCCATATGTCCAGTTGGAGACCGAAGCGTCACTGATACGCAACTACCAGCCAAGCAAGGTGCCGGGCCTGCTTCAGACGCCGGACTATGCACACGCGGTGATAGTCGCTTCCAGCCGCGCCATCCCGTCAGAGGAGGTTGACCGACGCATCGCCGCACGGATGAAACGGCAGGAGCGACTTCGGGATGTCAAGAAGCCGCTCGAACTCAGGATGCTCATCGATGAGGCGGTCCTCCACCGACGTGCCGGAGATCCAAGCATCATGCGTGGTCAGCTGGAGCGCCTCATCGAGGCGGCTGAGCACCCCAGCATCAGCCTGCGCGTACTTCCGTACAAGGCAGGCTTGTATCCGGCGGTCGGCAACCCGTTCGTCATCCTCACCTTCGCGGAGTCCGTCGATCCCGACGTTGTACTCTGCGAGAACCGCGTCGGCGAACGATACTTCCACGACGCCAACGAGGTCGCCGGCTTTCACGCCGACTTCCGACAGATGACCAAGGTCTCCCTCGACGAGGTTGCTTCAGTTACCCTGATCAAAAAGGCGATCAGGGAGACAATCACATGAACATGGGCAGCCCCTCGGTCGAGTGGCGAAAGAGCAGCAGGTCAGACACGGAGGGTAACCAGTGCGTAGAGGTTGCCGTGTTGGATCTTCGATAAGTCACTCTTAGAAGGCGGCTTAGTCCTCGCCTAACGGACTAAAAATGATGCCACCCTGCTGTGCTGTCTGCAGACTTTCGCATCTCGATATTCCTGAGGGTAGGGTAAACGGAGGTCGGCGCGAGACCTGGCATAACACCTAAACGCCGTCGACGGCAAGGATACCTAGTTCTGCAGTGTACCCTCAGGCGGGAAAATTCCCGTGTGGCGGGAAAGCGCAGAACGAGGGCAGCCGCCCCGGCCGGCAACCAGTGCATAGAGGTCGCCGACTTCCACGCGGACTTACAGTAGACGACAGAGTGACCACTGTGGCCGTCCGACTTCGCTCATTTTCTCGATCGCAGCACCCGCTCAGCCGAGCCAAGAGTCGGCGAGCTTACTCGCGTCATCAAGGAACGCATCGAGTTCGGCGTCGGATAGTTGGGCCTCTGCGATCATCCCGGCCAGCAAGAGACCAAAGTGATCGCCTTGCGTTTCGCCGCTAATGTCATCTATATCCTCATCAGTAAACGTGGCCAGGAGAAGGCGCTCCGCTACGCGAGGATCGATAGCTTCTGCAAGCCTCTCGGATCGCGCACGCGCTCTTCCCACGAATTCGATCACGTCCGAACGCTTGCCGTCCGCGAAAGCCCGCTCTGCGGCCGAATAGAATGCCGCAGCAATCAGGGCTCCGCGAGCACGTTTGTTGGTTGGGTCAAGTTGAGCATTGATCCGCTCAAAGCTAGCGGTGTCACCTCTAAGGTACGCCTTGAGGGAAGTCACCTGGTCTGCGGTAACCTTCATTCTGCACTCCTCTCTCGAATCTTATCGCGGCCTCTTCGGAATGCCTCAGCGGCAACTATACCCGCCACAAGAACCGCCGTTGCCGCATTCCCAGGATCGACGCCAGATTGATGCACATCAACTGCTACTGGGCTGTTATCAGCTCTTGTCTCGGCTTGACCGGTTGGCGGCGGCTTAAAAAGGTCACTTACGTCGCCAGCGGTCTTCTCGAGCTGATCGTTGATATCGTCGAGATTATCCTGAATCTTCCCCAGAAATCTATCACTCTTAGTCCTGCGATCCTCATCCCGCTCACCAAGCTCCTCTCCATCTGGGAGATCTCGCAAGCTACCTACGCCATCGGTCCATTCAGATTGTCCCTCCCGAGCCGTCCAGCGGTACTTCCCCTTACTACCTTCAGCCTCGTCGAAGTTCGGCCGGAAAGGATCAATCTTATCTTTGATCGCCTTGTACTCCAGGATGAAGCTGGCGCTCTTCTTTGACTCGCTGTTCAGGTCCTGCGCATTTTCGCTACTTCCGCGCTCATTCGCCGAGCGCTCGGAGCTCGCAGATCGCTGCTGTTCAGAAGCGCCATTCTTTCCGCCGATCGTTTCTTTAGCCGTGCCAGTCGATTGTTCCTTGTCTGCCTCAGCACCTGAAGCCTTGCACCCGCCTTGCTTGTTCTGCTCGACGCCAGACTTCCCAGCAGTGGGCAGAGCGGATTTGTCCTTCGCGGAATCAGAAGCCATCTGATCCGATTCCTGATCGACGTCTTTATTGGCCGCAGCCGCGCCGGCTCTACTCTCAGCTCGAGACGGAAAACCCTCAACACCGGGCCGATCGGGAGGCGGATTCCGAGTCTGGTCGCGCTGCTCGCTGCCGCTTTCGCCAGATGCGTCAGCAGCGCTGGTATCCCGATCAATCGCCATGATCGCCACCTATCAGCCACGGCTGCTCGACGTCCGGGTCGGCTGCGTCCACCAGCGCGGCGAGGCGCGGGCCCTGCGCCATCCCCAGCGCGTCGATCTCTCGATCGAAACGGGCGCGGATGCCCGCCCGGTCGGCGAGGTGGGCGTGGATCACCTTCACGGCGACGCGCGCCCCACCGGACGTCACCGCGAAATAGGCCTTTCCCATGTCCCCTTCGCCGAGCACCCCGTGCAACTCGATATCACCGAGCGTACGAGGGTCGGCTGGCTTGAGGGGGTCCATCGCCACCCGTCCGTCGCCCCGTCGTCGAAGACCGTCACCGCATGCCTGCTCAGACTATTCCGTCGCACCTGTGACGCGTTGTTATCGTCCAAATCCGGCTATCCACCGCACCGCTTTTCGGGCGCGCCGTCGAGAATCGCCCATGAGGTGGGATGGCCGGTTGGCGTACTCTTACCATCTCCCGTACTGAGCCGATGACAAGGATGTCGCGTGCCTGTCGAAGCCCCCACCGATGCCTTCGGAGAGTTCAGGCGCAACCTCGACTACGCGCGGAAGCTCGTCGAGGGTGGCAGGCAGCTCGGACAGCTCAAGGTCGGCGCGTTCGACGTGGACGACCTCTACCGGGCCGCGTGGGTCCAGGCGGTGGCCGCGCTCGGCCACCGCCGTCGCCCGTCCCTCGGCCCGTCGGCCCTGTCCGCCTCCGGAGCGACGGACATCGTCATCAAGGCCCTCGAAGACCGCCTCACGGCACCCGGACGCGAGGAGAGCCGGTGAAGGGATCGGCCGCATGGTGACCGGCGGGCCTCCCGCCGGGTGGTACCCAGACCCCGGTGGGCAGCCGTTCGAACGCTTTTGGGACGGCCGGACCTGGACCGCCGGGACTCGCGCCGCGTCCCCCGGCCGGCCTCCCTCCGCTCCCGTACGTCCGGTGCGGCCGCAGGACGGCCGTCCGGCCGCGTACGGATCGGGCGTGACCGTACCGCCCCGACCGTCCGTCCCTGGCCGTGCCGTGGTGCCGCACCCTGGCGGTCTGCCGCCGAGCGGTTCGATCGAGCGTGGCCCGGTCCGGCCGACACGATCGAACCTGGTGTCGGTCACGATCAGCGTCGTGATGCTGATACCCGCGGCGATCGGGGCGCTGGCGATCGTCGCGCCGATCGCGTACGGGCTGCAGCTCGTCTGGCCGGTCTGGGGAGCGGTGGCCCCGTTCGCCGCCTGGGTGCTCGGCGCGGTGGTGGCGACCTGGCCGCGGGAGACGATCCAGCGCGCCTGGTACGGCTACCGTGACCCGACCGCCGAGGAGCACCGTCGCCTCGCCGAGCCGTCACGCCGCGCGCTGCAGCGGTTGGGAGTCACGGCCGGGCGGTACCGGCTGATGCTCACCGAGTCGGATGGCGTGAACGCGCCCGCCGTCACCGGCCGGACCGTCGTCATGACCTCCTACGCGGTGAACACGCTGCCGGCCGACCGGATGGAGGCGGTGCTGGTCCACGAGCTCGGCCACCACCTCGGCCTCCACGCCGTTCCCGTGGTGTGCTACACGCTTCTGACCCTGCCAGTCCGGGCATTGTGGTGGCTGCTCGCCCGGATCTGGCAGCCCGTACGCCGCATGTGGGCGATCGCGAAACGGTGGCACACGCCGTTCGGTTTCCTGGTGTCGTTCATCTTCACCTTCGCCGTGGCGCTGCTCGTCGTGGTCTTGGCGATCCCCGCCGGCATCGCCTTCGTCGGCGCCACCCTGGCACGCCCGTCCACCGACCGTACGGAGTTCCTGGCCGACGCGGCCGTGGTGGACGTCGGGCTCGGCCCGCAGCTCCTGGCAGCGTTGGAGACCGCCATCGAGGCCGGCCACACCGAGACCGACCGGGTCACGCGTCTGCTCTCCGTCCAGCCCCTCCTCATACGCCGCGCCCAGCGCCTGCGGAGAACACTCGCCGCGTGACGCGATCCGCGCCAGATCCGGGGACCGGCTCGTTACCGTTCGTACATGGAAACGTCGACGCAGCGTAAGCGCGAGAAGGCCCGGAAATACGCCCAGGACCTCGAACGGGATCTCGTCGTGTACCCGGACGATCGCGACGAGATCCTGCTGGAGATGGCGGGGCAATGGGCCGACGCCGGGGAGACCGATCGAGCACTGCAGATCTACGAGAAGGTCGTCGCGACGGCCAGAGACGAGGACGACGCCCAGTACGCCATCGTGGAGAAGATCCACGTGCTGGATGAGCTCGACCGTCAGGACGAGGCGCGTGCCGAGATCGCGCGTCTCGAGAAGAGACGGCCCCTTCCCGGCCCGGCGTCGCTGATGGCGGAGTTCTTCGAAGCCCAAGGGGAGCTGGAGAAGGCTCTCACCTGGTACAACATGGCCTGTCGGGACTTCTTCTCGGAGGAGGGCGAAGACCGCGAGCCGGAGAGCGATTTCTTCGAGCTCGAACTGGCCGGACGGGCACGCGTACGGCAGGCCCTGGGGTTGCCGCTCGACGAGTTCGATCGACGTGCCATCGGCAGGAACACCGAGATGACGCAGGCGACGAAGCGCATCGCACGGCGCGGCCGGCCGTCCCATGGTCCCTCGACCGGCGCCGGGTCGTTCTTCGTCCGTTCCGACGTGAAGCGTGCCTTCGCCGAAGGTCTCGTGCAGGTCGACGGCCCCGAAGACGACGACGTGACGTCCTACTTCCGCCGGGTGGAACGCGGATGGCACAGCACCGTCCGCGAAGGAGGCGTGACCAATCTCGTGATCCTCCCGACGACCGTCGACGACCTTCTGCGATACGGCGAAGAACGCGGACGCGACCCGAGAGACCAGCAGACCCGCATCGACTACCTCCAGGACCGGCTGGACGAAGGAGCCTCCACCCTCCACTGGCCACCGGAGCGCAACCAACCCTGCTGGTGCGATTCCGGCCGCAAATACAAGAAGTGCTGCGGATCACCGACCAACCGATGACCGTGGGCATCCCCGCGTAAGGGAGGAGGTCGGTAACCTCCGGAGGTGTGGCTACTTTTCGGAAAATGGCCGGCCTGACGATCGCGACAGCACTGATCATCACAGGCTGCTATGCCAGGAATAGCAGTCCACCTCCGAAGCAGGACAACCTTGTCAAGACGGTGCGCACTCTTCTGACCGCCTACGACAACCGAGATGAGCGGGCCGTTCTCAAGATGCTCGGCCCGCAGTGGCGGTCAAAGATCTCTGAACAGCTCGCCCGATTCGGTGGACGCCGCCTACGTGACGCACACATAACGGTCACCGAAGACCTGCAGGACTCCTACGTCGTGGACATCGATGCTCCCGACCCTCTTCGGCTGAGAACCGACGCCTTCTGGCAACGGGACAAGAAGCAGTGGGGCTTCAACCCCCTCACTGATTTGACTCGCCTGCCATCGCCTGGAGTTAGCTGACCACTCAGCGCCAAGAACCACGCCGAGGGGCGAAACCCGCGTCCCATCGCCGACCCGTCCTCCCAGTCCTGAAAGCTCGCGGGAAGTCGCCGGTCTTCCTCACTCGTTTCCGTGGCCGAAGAGGGGCGGCGGGCCTGGCCGGTCGTCGTCTCCCGTACCGGATGGGCGACTGCCGGGAGGCGACGGGTTCTGGCGGGACGGGTCTCTGAGTGATCGGGTGGTGCGGGGCACGACCTGGCCTGGCTGTCGGTCCTGATCCTCCGACGGGCGATGGGGGCCGGTCTGGTAGCCGGGTGGTGGGCCGGGGGCGTACGGCAGGGGTTCACGCGGCGGGTCGACGGCCGGCGGGGTGGCCCAGCGCGGCGGGCCGGGCACGGCCGAGGGCTGCCGGGGTGGTGGGTCGGGCAGGGGGGTGGTGGCGACGCGGTCGAGGGTGACGATGGCCGGGTCGCATTCGACGGGAGTGAGTTTCCGGCCGCCTTCGTGGCGGGTCTCGACGAGCAGGAGGGCGTGGTCCGGTAGGTGCTGCAGGCTGACCGGCTCGACCGCGTACTCGTACACCCGCTGGGTGGTGTCCGCGTCGCTCCAGTTGGTGCCGGCCGCGTAGGAGTAGGCGCTGGACCAGTTACGGGACACCGAGCGACTCTCCCCGTGAGTGTCGGTCTCACTGGTGCCGCCGCCCCGCGTACGCGAGTCGCCGGTGTTCGTCGAGCGGTCGGCGAAGAAGCCGAACGGGCCACCGCCGGATCGGGTCGCGCCGGAGGAGCGGGTGGTGCCCCAGTTGGTGGAGGTGCCGATCGAGGTGGACAGGCTGATGGTGTCGGAGTCGCCTTCGCCTTCGGTATCGGACTCGGTGTGGGACTCGTTGCCGCCGACGTTCTTGGTGATCTGGGACAGGACGAACCTGTAGTCGCGGCCGATGAAGTCGGCGGCGCGCGTGGCGTCCTCGTGGTTGCCGAGCCGCATGAACGCGACCGTGCCGCCGCCGATCATCTCGCCGCCGGTCTCGCGGAGCCGCCGGTACAGGAACGTCAGCGGGATGCCACGGCGTTCGCACGCGTCGGAGAGGCGTTCGAGGTGGCGGCGGGCAAGCTCGTCGGCGCCGGCCACCACCACGGACGGACGCGGGCTGCCGGAGGCTGCGACGCGCTGGGTGACCCACTGCACGATCAGGTCGGTGAGCAGTTCCGAGCGGACGTTGCGGGCGTCGCTGTCCAGCGCGATGCACGTCAGGTAGCCGGAGTTGCGGCGCTCGGGCCGAGTGCCGAGCTGTTCGAGCGGGTGGACATACGATTCGATGCGGGACAGGTTGGCGTGCGCCTGACGGCGGTACTCCACACTGAACAACTCGTTGGCGATACGGCGCCGCTCATCCCGGTCCAGGGCCGCCGAGTCGTCGGGCTCGCCCATGAGGGCGCGCAGCGCGGCACCGATGCGGGCGAGGGACACGCCATCCCCCAGCGCCTCACAGACCTTCATGAGGATCCGGTCGTCCATGGCCCGATCGGCTCGCGCGGCATCCGGGGAGCCGCCGTACATCGACTCGACGATCGCGTCCACGAGGCCGCGCGGCTCCAGCCCGGACAGCAGCGTCGAGGCGGCGAGCTGCGCCGGTAGGACCTGGGCGTCGACGTCGATGCCCGCGGCACGCGACAGCGCAGCGAGTTCGCCGCAGACCGTCTCGCGCGACAGGTCGATCACCAGCAGCGGCCCGGTGAACAGCGCCGAGCTGCCGTACGTGGTCAGCAGCGCCTCCCAGCTCCACAGCGTGCCGCCGAACACGTCCAGGCGTGTGCGGGACAGCGGACGCGGCACGGCGCCCCATTCGGGACGGGTGTTCGCCTGATGGTGCTCGGTGCTCTCGTGCCGGTGCCTGCGGGCCTGCCAGTCGCGCATCGCCGCGCCGTACGTCTCCTCGGCACGGCGGCGGGCCGTCTCGTACGCGTCTCGGGCGTTGCGCCAGGAGGTGGCCGCGATGCCGGTGAGCACGACGCCGAATCCCAGGCAGATCAGGGCCAGCACGAACGACCCGAGAGGGATGGACGTCCTGCCCAACGAGTGGTCGCTGACGGAGTAGGCAGAGAACGACGCGAGGATCACGAACCCTGTGACGCTCAGCGGAAGGGTGCGCCGGCGACGCTGGTCGAGGGCCTGCCGCGTGGCGACGACCTGCTGCTGTAGGTACTGCGGCAACTGCTGGGGCTGTGGCGGCGGCTCGGTGAACGGGACGTAGTACGCCCGGCGGTCACGGAAGACCCAGCCCAGCCGCGGGTCCGGAGAGAACAGCAGCGAACGCCGTTCCAGCAGCGACTGACGATCGACGGGCTCGACAGTCATGACCCTGAAACCCCCGTGCCTCCACAATGCCCGGCCTTGACAATACGTCTGACCACCCCGAATGGACTACCCAAGCAGAGCGATAGCGGACTTGTCACTACTTCTGTTTGGAACGGCTGCTTCCAATTGGGCAACACCCTCAATAGCCTGACCCAGATCGCCGCGCACGGCGACCCACGTCACAAGGCACACGGGCTGCACTGGGGGAAGAACCGAACGATGGCCGTTGAACGTGACGCAGAGGCCATCGAGGAGCCGCCGCCTTCAGATCGGCCACCGCCTCCGCCACCGGACAACCCAGGTTCGGACGACGGCCCGTCTCGTGCGGACAGCCGTGCCGGCGCCGCCGCCGCGAACGAAACAGCACCCCCCGGGAGTTCAACCGAGGTCTCTTCATCGGAGCGGCCGTCCAGCGCGGACCCGGATGCGGCCGATGGCGACGAACCCGGGTCGGCCTCGCAGGAACCCGATCACGTTGCCGAAGAGCCTTCGCCGGAGGACGAGGCCGACCCGGTCGGCCCGGCGAATGCGGATGCCACGGGCCCCGTTGACCCGGCTTCCTTGATCGCCGGGCGGGTGGAGGACGTTCCCACACAACCGGATCGCGCTCGCCGCCCTGTCGCCGAACCCGTCGAAGAAGAACCGGCCGAAGCATCCCCCGCAGCCGTCGTACCAGAGCGAGAAGGCCACGGCCGGACCGCACGCGTCGAGGTGTCCGGCGGCGTATTGGACGCGGCGGCGCCCTCCGAGACGCGGGAAAGCCCGGAGGGTGCCCCGGCCACCGGCAGCGGCACCGAGCAGAGCCCGCCGTCGGCGACCGACCCGGCCGACACCTCCAGCACTGCCGCTGAGCGCCCGGTCAGCACCGCGGACGGTGGCTGGCAGTGGGAGGGGCTGCGTCTCACCCCCGAGGACAACCTGATCGCCGACCAGGCACTCGACGCCCGTCGCTTGGCCGAGGGGCGAGATACGGACGGTGAGTACGGCGATCGCGGCCTGACTCCCGACATGCGTCGCGTGGAGCAGGAGTCGCCCTACGGGGAACTCGTCCCCGGCACCGAGAAGCACGCTCTCGAGGGCTCGGACCGCTTCAAGGAAAAGCTCGCCAAGCGAATCACGCTCGAACCGGACAAGTCGACGGCCGAGCTCGCCGCGGACATCCATGACAACATCCGGCACACCTTCCCATTCCCCATGGGAGGACGAAAGGCGCTGATGTTGAGCAGTGAGACGAAATACTTTGCGGTGATCGGCCGGGGCCGTACGATCGACGATCCTTCTGGGCTGGTACGCCAACGTCCCACGGCCGAAGGCGTCGCTGACGAATCGATACGCCGAGACCTCACCTGGGGGCCTACGGACGTCTTCCAGCAGGCCGAACGCGGGGAGGAGCCCGGGCTCCCCGAACTCGCCGAGATCAGTGAGCCGGAGGCCGACGGCCTAATCGAGCGATTCCGCCGGAAATGGAGCGGCGACGAGGCGTCGCCCGCCGTCGGATGAGCGCCGAAGCGATGAGGGCGGCGCCGATCAGCGTGGCGGGAGGGTGAGCGATGGCCGCATCGGTATGGGATATGACGCGGACGCTGACGGCGTGCCGGCTGGCCGAGGTGCCCCGGCGCCGGCTTACCGATGAGTCCGAGTCCGGTGGGCGGGATGAGTGGCGTGATCAGCGGTTGGCGGCGCTGGTGTCGGCGTACCACGGTGGTGGGCCGGTGCTGGTCGGCTGGCGTCGGGCGAGCGTCGGCGGGCCGGTCGAGGTGTACGTCGGCGGCGAGGGCCTGATCACTGAGGACGGTGCCGGTGGGGCGGCGTTGAGCCTGCCGGTGGGTGGGCGCGGCCGGATGCTGCGGCCGGGCGCGGTCGCCGAGGTGATGGGTGATCTGCCGAACTGGGTACGGATCGGCGGGATCACCGACGGGCTGCTCACCGATGATCAGCCGGACGCGGGCGGGCAGGTGATGCGGCCGTCGCTGGAGGACTGCCTGCTGTCGGTGTGGACGCAGCCGTTCGCGTGGCTGTTGCTGGCCGAGCCCGTGAACACCGTCGAGACCGGTCGGCTGGCGGATGAGATCGCCGACCGCGCGTACACGGCTCAGTCGATGGCCGAGCGCTCGCCGGAGAACACCGTGGAGGCGGCCCGGCTGGAGCGTCGCCACCGGGAGCTGCGTCAGGCCGCGACCAGCGGGCTGTGGCGGGTGCGTCTGCTGGCCGGTGGGATGAGTCCGCAGGCGGCGGCCCGGGTCGCGGCGCTGGTGTGCGCGTCGGCGGACCTGGACGGCCTGCCGTACGCCCTTGTGCCTCAGCCGGACGCCGATCCCAAGGCGGGGACGGCGTACCCGTTCGAGGCCGGTTCCCGGCTGGTCGCGGCACTGGCCCGGCCTCCGGTGCGTGAGGTGCCGGGCGTTCGGTTCGTCGTGCGCCCGGAGTTCGACGTCACTCCCGAGACGGCGTCCGGTGGTGTGCCGCTCGGCCGGGTCCTGGACCGCAACCGGGGAGACGTCGGCCTGTTGTCCATACCGCTGGAGAGCCTGAACCGGCACACCTTCGTGTGCGGTGCCACCGGCGCGGGCAAGTCCCAGACCGTGCGCGGGCTGCTGGCGGCCGCGACCTCTGCTGGGCTGCCGTGGCTGGTGGTCGAGCCGGCCAAGGCCGAGTACCGGCTGATGGCCGCCCGCCTGCCCGACGCCGAGGTGATCGCGATCCGGCCCGGCGACGTGGACGCCATCGCCGCGGGCATCAACCCGCTCGAGCCGGCCACGGACCCGGACGGGCGGGCGTTCCCGTTGCAGACCCATGCCGACCTCGTACGGGCGCTGTTCCTGGCCGCGTTCGAGTCCGACGAGCCGTTCCCGCAGGTGCTGTCGGCGGCGTTGACCCGCTGCTACGAACAGCTCGGCTGGGATCTGGCGTTGGGCGAGCCGCGTACGCCCGGGACGGCGCCGCGCTACCCGACCTTGGCGGATCTGCAGGCCGCCGCGGAAGACGTCGTCACCGAGATCGGGTACGGCAAGGAGATCACCGACAACGTCCGCGGGTTCATCCGGGTGCGGCTGTCCAGTCTCCGGCTGGGCACGACCGGCCGGTTCTTCGAGGGCGGCCACCCGATCGACTTCGAACGCCTGCTCTCGCGCAACGTCGTCTTCGAGATCGAGGACGTCGGTGACGACCGAGACAAGGCGTTCCTCATGGGGACCGTGCTGGTCCGGCTGGTGGAGTACCTGCGGATGCGGCAACGCGCCAATGGCGGTGTCGCGACCGGCCTGTCGCATCTGAGCGTGTTCGAAGAGGCCCACCGGCTGCTGCGCAAGAGTGAGGAGTCCGGGCCGGCCGCGCACGCGGTGGAGATGTTCGCCGGGCTGCTGGCGGAGATCCGCGCGTACGGCGAGGGCCTGATCGTGGCCGAGCAGATCCCGTCCAAGCTCGTGCCCGACGTCATCAAGAACACCGCCGTGAAGATCGTGCACCGGCTGCCTGCCAAGGACGACCGTGACGCCGTCGGCGCGACCATGAACATCACCGACGCCCAGTCCCAGTTCCTGGTCACTCTGCGGCCGGGTGAGGGCGCGGTGTTCAGCGATGGCATGGACTATCCGCACTTGGTCCGCATGCCTGATGGGACGGCGACGGAGAACACCCGCACGGCCGTGCTCACCTCGCCGAAGGCCCTGGTGACCTCGCGCAGCGGCACCTGCGGCACCGACTGCCGCACGTCACCTTGCACATTGCGAGACATGCGCACCGCGCAGCGCGTCCTCGCCGACCACCCGGCCGTGGTGCTGTGGGCCGATCTGACCGCCGCCGCGCACCTGACCGGCTGGGGCTCCCCCGTCCCCGGAGCGGCGGTCCTGGACCCCCTTCGGACGCTGCCCGACCGGCTCCGTGACTGTGCCCTCTCCCATGCCGTCGACGCCGCCGTGGCCTCCCGCGCATCGGTCATCGCCACGAACGGCGACCCGGGCCGGTTCGCCGACCACCTCATCACCGTGCTCCGCGGCCGGCTGGACGGCGGACGGGTGTGCACCGGCGAAGAGCCACAGTGGTTCGCCGCCCCGTACCGATGGTGCCTCGTTCTGGAGGAGCTCCAGGCCGCCCACCGCCGTACGCCCGATGCCGGCCGTCACCCCGGAAGCGGCGGCTGGGAGCAGGTCTACGGGCAACCGATTCCCGGGGACGGCATCGCCGACCAGCTCGAGCGCGTGTCCCGTTGGTGGGACCGCGACCAGCGCGACGTCGCCGGCCGCGACGCCGCCCTGTGGGGCACCGCCACGCCCTCGGCGATCGAAAGCGCGGTCGGTGCCCGCCGGGATGACGACGACTGGGCCCAGCGCCTCACCGAGGCCGTGGCCGACTTTACGAACATCGGGGGTCTCATCCGCTTCTACGCACCGCCCGCCGAATGACCGTCAGCGACGGTCGTCCGGGCCATGCCGCTCGGCCAGCCGCCGCTCGATCGAGGCCTGGTAGAACCGCAGGTGACCGGTCGGGGTCGTGATGTACGGCAGCAGTCCCCGATGCGCCCACGAGGTCACCGTCGAACGAGCCACCCGAAACAGGCGCGCGACCTCCAGGGTGGTGAGCAGCTGCTCATCAGGGCGTACTCGAGGGGCACGGTCGCTCATGGCCGCATCATAGAGCGGTATGATGCGGCTTGCCCGGCCTACCGCAGATCGCCTCCGCTGCGGCTCAGGAGGACCGGGTCCAGAGGTCGCCCTTGGCGTTCTTGTTGCACTTGACCACGAGCAGGTAGGGCCAGACGTCCTGGACGTACGCTCAGTACCTGTGCCAAACGCGCTTGTTTCCACCCGTGCTGCACTTGTCAACGAGGAAGTAGATTGATCCGGAGTAGGTGGACAGGCACTTGTTCGTCTTCCTGTTCTTCAGCCTGCCGTGGGCGCCGCCGGTCCAGTCCCACTGCTGGTCCCTGTGCCCGGTGCACTTGTGCATGACCACCGCGGCGGTTCCGTAGACGGTCAGGCAGTTGTGTGTGTTGATCAGGGGGCGGAAGGTGCCATCGTTGTTGCGGATCCAGACCTGGTGCTTGATGTCCTTGTGCCTTGGGCCGTGACACGAGACCTGGCGGACGGCGGCGGCACCGGTGTTGGTGTAGTTCGTCCTGCTGTCCAGGCACTTGCCGGTCTGCATGCTCTTGTACTGGCGCGTGAAGACCTGGGTGTGGACGTCGGCCGAGGCGGAGGACGCCGAGCCGACCAGCACCGTTCCGGTCGCGACCAGAGCGAAGGTCACCTGCTTGAAGTTCACTTGTTCCCCCTTCAGAGGCGTCCGGGGCCCATGACCACCGGCACCATGATCCATACCGACCATACGGCCACGTATGGAGACGGACGATACCATACGCAGCCGTACGGTTGGGTTTCACCCGGGAGAACCTCGCCGACCGGGTCGATCTTCAGGCGATGCAGATCGGGCAGTACGGTGGAGGCGGTTTTCTTCGAGGGCCGATGCGCGGCCCGGCTCGGGAGTGATCGGGTGGCTTACCGGTGCGGGTCGCCGCAGGTGGTGTCCGTCGTGGCAGCGTTTCTGCTCGCCGCGGTGCTGAGCGGTTGTGGGTCCGGTGCGTCGGCGAAGAGCGCGGAGCCGCCCAGGGCCACGACGGCGGCGGGGAAGGGCCCGGTGTCGCGGGCGCCCGCGGTCGCGATGCCGACCGGTCCCGCCGCGCACTTCACCGTCGCTCGCCATACGTCGGCCGGACCGGTTCTGATGACACGGCTGAAAGGGGCCAAGTCCGGGTGGACCGGAAAGGTCTGGGTCTGGCTGCCGCCGCAGTACAAGGATCCGCGGTACGCCAAGACCGGGTTCCCCGTCGTTATTCTTCATACGGGCGGTGCCGGCTCCGGCTACAACTACTGGTCCAATCCGGAGGTGCTGCCGGCCCAGGAGGACGACGTGCGACTGAACGGCACGGGCAAGGCCCACCCGTTCATCATGGTGATGCCCGTCCTACAGCCGTCGTCGCGTCAGGACACCGAATGCAGTGACATCCCGGGCAAGCCGAAAATGGGCACCTGGCTGGGCGAAGACGTACCCGATTTCGTCCGCGCCAACTTCCGGACGCTGAGGAGCCGCGACGGCTGGGGAACGGCCGGGGCGTCGTCCGGCGCCTTCTGTGCCGTGAAGCTGGCCGCCCAGCATCCCGACACGTTCAAGGCCGTCGTCTCCTGGGGCGGCTATTTCGAGCCCGACACCGAGCTGCACTGGTCGAAGGACGGCCGCCGGGCCAACAGCCCCGACCTGATGCTCGAGAGGGACCGGCCCGATCTCCGGCTGCTGCTCATCGCCGGCGGCTCGCCGCGGTCCCGCGATGAGCAGCAGCGGATGAACGCGCTGGTGAAGCTGATCAAGCCGCCCACCGTCGCCACCACCTACGTCCAGCCGAACGGCGAGCACTTCACCAAGGACCTGAAGAAGCTGGTCCCGATGATTCTGGAATTCCTCACCGCGAATATGCAGGGGCCGACCAGCGACAAGGGATAACCGACCGGTTTTCGCCACATGACCGCTCTTGTTGCGGCGCTCCTACGCACATAGGCTCGGGCCACCTGATCCGGGACACATACGTCCCGCCAGAGGAAGGCCCCCCGCCATGTCGTACCGCACCATCGCCTCCACCCTGATCGGCACCGGCACGCTCGCCCTCTCGGTCGCCCTGATCCCCGTCGCGAGCGCCTCGCCGTCGGCCGCTCACCAGCAGGCCGCACTCGCCACGATCACTCTCCACTACGACGACAGCCAGGCCGCGGAGTTCAAGAGCGCCGTGGTCGCCGGCGCCAATTCCTGGAACGCGAGCGTGAAGAACGTCCGCCTGGTCGAGGCCACGGCCGGTACGAGGGCCGAGATCCGGATCATCGCCTTCGACGGCTGGCCGCAGTCGACGCTCGGTCCGGTCCGCCCGG
Source organism: Actinoallomurus sp. NPDC050550 (assembly GCF_040655075.1). NCBI lineage: Bacteria > Bacillati > Actinomycetota > Actinomycetes > Streptosporangiales > Thermomonosporaceae > Actinoallomurus > Actinoallomurus sp. NPDC050550. Next base: position 40,988 of record NZ_JBFAJC010000045.1, read on the forward strand.
GCGGGAGCGGAACGGTGTGGTTCGGCCGGGAGGCGGTGAACGAGGGGTACAACACGATCCGCATCGCGGCGCACGAGCTCGGGCACAGCCTCGGCCTCCCGGACAACAAGCCCGGCCCCTGCTCGTCGCTGATGTCCGGCTCGACCGGCGGCGTCTCGTGCACGAACGCCACCCCCAACGCCTCCGAGCGTGCCGCCGTGGAGGCCAACTACGCGAGCTCGGCGGCGCCCCGGCTGACCGGTGGCCCGGTCGTCGACGCCCCCTGATCGGGATCAGACCGGGAACGTCACACCGGTCAGGTCTTCCGAGACCGCCCACAGGCGGCGCTGAGCGGCGACGTCGTGGGACCGCCTGCTGGACCCGACGAGCCTCGGGTGGCCCTTGGTCTGGCCGAACCCGTCCGGGCCGTAGTACTGGCCGCCTTGGACCTCCGGACTCGTCGCGGCCCGCAGGGTGGGCAGTGCGCCCATCGCCGCGCTCTGGGCGAGCAGTGAACCGAAGGCCCTCTCGAGGACACGAAGGGGCGCCGGGAGGTTGCGCCCCAGCTCGGTCTGCGAGCCGCCCGGGTGGGCGGCCACCGCGATCGTCTCGCCCTTACCGGCCAACCGGCGTTGCAGCTCGTAGGTGAACATGAGGTTGGCCAGCTTGGACCGGCCGTACGCCGCCACCCGGCTGTAGGACCGCTCGGACTGCAGGTCGTCGAAGTCGATCTCGGCCCGGATGCGGTGGCCGACGCTGCTGACCGTCACCACGCGGGAGCCACGCACCGGCAGCATCGCCTCGAGCAGGAGGCCGGTGAGCGCGAAGTGCCCGAGGTGGTTGGTGCCGAACTGCAGCTCGAACCCGTCCTTGGTGGTCCGCTTCGGCGTGTACATCACCCCGGCGTTGTTGATCAGCAGATCGATCTTCGGGTGGCCGGTGCGTAGTTCGTCCGCCGCTGCGCGGATGGAGTCCAGCGAGGTCAGGTCGAGGTGCTGGACCGTGACGTCCGCGCCGGGGGCGGCGTCGCTGATCCGGGCGGCGGCCTGCTTGCCCTTGTCCGTGTCCCGTACCGCCAGCACCACCGCCGCGCCTCGTACGGCGAGGACCTTGGCGGTCTCGAAGCCGAGGCCGGTGTTGGCGCCGGTGATCACCGCGACGCGGCCGTGCTGGTCGGGCACGTCCTCGGCGGTCCACTTCTCGTTCATGATCCCTCCGGGATTCGATCGAAGCCGATCAAGAGACCGGCGGTCTGTTACATGCTTCAGCGTAAGAGACCGGCGGTCTACTGTCAAGAGACCGACGGTTCGTAGGATTGGGTCATGACGACGTTCAAGCGCGCGCGCAGTGAGGAGCAGCGGGAGATCCGGCGGCGGGTGATCCTCGACACCACCGCCGCGATGCTCGACCAGATGGCCGTGAACGAGGTCACTCTCAACGAGCTCAGCCGCCGCGTCGGCCTCGCCAAGTCCAACGTGCTGCGCTATTTCGAGTCTCGCGAGGCGATCCTCCTGGAGCTCCTGGACCAGGCGTGGAAGCAGTGGATCGACCGCCTGTCCGAGCGACTCGCCGCCGACGTCGACCCGCAGGGCACGCCCCGCCGGCGCGGCGACCAGATCGCCGCCGCGCTCACCCGCTCGCTCGCCCCCGAACGCGTGTTCTGCGACCTGCTCAGCGCCCAGGCCGGCGTCCTGGAGCACAACGTCTCGGTCGAGATCGTCGCGCGCTACAAGCGGGCCACCCTGGACAACATCACCGCCATGACCGAGCTCGTCCGCCGCCACCTGCCCGAGCTCGGCGACCAGGCGTTCATGGCCTGCGGTGCGGCGATCGTGCTGATCGGCGCGCTGTGGGTCCAGACCTGCCCGTCGGACAGCATGCTGGCCGCCTACGAGGCCGACCCCGACCTGGCCGCGCTGCGCCTGGACTTCGCCACGGCCCTGGAGGAGGTGCTGGCCACCCAGATCACCGGGGCCCTCGCCCGTACGGCGTCCTGAGCCGCATACGTGAGAGGGACGCGCCGAGGCCGTCGTAATCTGGAAATCAGCAGGTCAGCGACCTGGACCACGGTGTGGTCCTCGGGGGGAAAGGGCTGCTGCGATGGCCGAACAGACGATGTACCACGGCCCCGGCGGGCCCTCTCGCTACGCGCCGATCGCCGATCACGGGCTGATCGGCGATCTCCAGACCGTGGCGCTGGTGGACACCCGCGGCACCGTCGACTGGTACTGCTGCCCGTCGTTCGACGCGCCCAGCGTCTTCGCGACGATCCTCGACGCCGACCGGGGCGGATGCTTCGAGCTCACCGCCATCGCGCCGGCCAAGACCAAGCAGTTCTACTTCCCCGACACCAACGTGCTGATCACCCGGTTCTTCACCGAGGACGGGGTGGGCGAGGTCCAGGACTTCATGCCCGTGTGCGACGTCGACGAGGTGGACCGGCACCGGCTGATCCGGCGGGTGATGTGCGTGCGCGGGACCATCCCGTTCCGGGCCCGGGTGGCCCCCCGGTTCGACTACGGCACCCGGCCGCACACCGTACGGGCGCACGGCCGTACCGCGCTGTTCGAATCCGGCGCGCTGTCGATGGCGCTTACCTCCACGGTGCCGCTCGAGTGCGACGACCGGGACGTGTGGGCGGATTTCAAGCTCTCGCAGGGCGAGTGCGCGGTATTCGCCCTCGACCGGGTCGGTGGTGAGATCACGCAGCGCGGCTGCCCGCAGGCCGAGGCGGAGCAGGAGTTCATCGCCACGGTGGCGTACTGGCGGCGCTGGCTGTCGGCGTCGCTCTACCGCGGCCGGTGGCGGGAGATGGTGCACCGGTCCGCGCTGACCCTCAAACTGCTCACCTACGCTCCCACCGGCGCGATCGTCGCCGCGCCGACCACCAGCCTGCCCGAGCGCATCGGCGGCGCACGCAACTGGGACTACCGCTACCTCTGGGTCCGCGACGCCGCGTTCGCCGTCTACGCGCTGCTGCGGCTCGGCTTCACCGAGGAGGCCGAGGCGTTCATGACCTTCCTGTCCGAGCGGGTCGACCTGCGCGACGATGGGCCGTCGGGTCCGTTGCAGATCATGTACGGCATAGACGGGCGCACCGACCTGCCCGAACTCGAGCTCCCCCACCTGGAGGGCCACCGGCGCTCGGCGCCCGTACGCGTCGGCAACGCCGCCGCCACCCAGCTCCAGCTCGACATCTACGGCGCCCTGATCGACTCCATGTACCTCTACGACAAGTGGGGAAAGCCCCTCCCCAGCTGCGCCTGGGACGCGATCTGCTCCCTCGTCGACTGGGTCTGCGGCAACTGGGACCAGCCCGACGAAGGCGTGTGGGAGACCCGCGGCGGGCGCAAGAACTTCCTGTACTCCCGGCTGATGTGCTGGGTCGCGATCGAACGCGCCATCCGCATGGCCAACCGCCGCGGACTGCCCGCCGACCTCCCGCGCTGGCGGCAGTGCCGTGACGCGATCTACCGGCGGATCATGCGGCGCGGCTGGTCCGACCAGCGGCGGGCGTTCGTCCAGTACGAGGACAGCGACGTCCTCGACGCCGCCATCCTGATGATGCCGCTGACCAAGTTCATCGCCCCCACCGACCCCAAGTGGCTGTCGACCCTCGACGCGCTCACCCAGGACCTGGTGTCCGACTCGCTGGTCTACCGCTACGACCCGCAGGCCAGCCCCGACGGCCTTACCGGCGAGGAAGGCACCTTCTCCATCTGCTCCTTCTGGTACGTCGAGGCGCTCACCCGCGCCGGACGCCTCGACGAGGCCCGGCTGGCCTTCGAGAAGATGCTCACCTACGCCAACCACGTCGGCCTGTACGCCGAGGAGATCAGCCACACCGGAGAACAGCAGGGCAACTTCCCGCAGGCGTTCACCCACATGGCCCTGATCAGCGCCGCGTTCAACCTCGACCGCGCGCTCGGCTGACCCGCGGCGCGCTCGCCACGAGCGGCACGCGCGCGTCCGGCCAGGCCGGATCGCCGAAGCCGAGAACGTCGGACACCCGGCGGCCCCGAATGGCGCACCAGCCGTTCAAGGTGTTGAACTCGAGCGAGACGATCGAGCCGTTGCCGTTGTCCTGCAGCACCGCGCCGACGTGCCCGGGCTCTCCGGTGAAATTGAAATCGAAAAAGGCGATCCGGCCGCGCGCCGGCTTTCTCGTCCACCGGCCGATCTCCCGCCAGTACTCCCACCACGTCGGCAACCGCGCCCACCGCGGGTCCGCCCCGCCGAGGGCGAGGATCTGGTCGGTCCTCCAGGCGCACCACAGCAGGCCCATGGCGCAGAAGTCGCCGGTACGGCAGTCTCGGTCCCCGACGATCTCGGCGAACCAGTCGCCGTATGTCGTACTGCCGTCCGCCCGCCTCCGCGGACCGACCTGGGTCTTTGCCATTGCCAGAAAGGCTTCGCGTCCAGGCATCTTTCCCTCCCCGTGCACGAATAATGACAGAGAGCAACAAATACGGTCAGTATCGAGGTGGACACTATGCGCTCGAACGGCGGGTAAGACCCAGATGACGCCGGTGCCGAAGTGTCCCCGTACGGACGAGCCGTCACCCGTCGCGGACGGCGGGCGTCCGGGCGCTCATCGGTCCCGGACCCCGGTGCGCAGGCGGGGCAGGACCTCGGCGCCGAGCCGGGCGATGTTCTCCCGGGTCCGCTCCGGAGAGCCGGCGCCTTCCACCATGAGGATCAGGTGGCGGATGCCGGTGCGTTCGACCGTCACCGCCATGGTCTGCACGCAGTCCTCGGGCGTGCCGACCGGGTGGATGCGACACAGCAACTCCGCGTACTCGTCCGGGTCGCGGGAGCGGTGCGGCCGGTCGTCGACGGGGACATAGCCGGCCAGGCCAGGGCGCAGCCAGCGGGGCAGCTCGGCGCGCAGCGTCCGCCGGGCCTCCGCCCGGGTGTCGGCGACGTACGCCATGGCGGCGGCCACGTGGTCCGCCGGCGCACCCCCGGACCTCGCGGCGTACTCGGCGAGCATCGCGTTCCTGCCGTCATCGCCGATGTGCAGTCCGAGCAGCATGGGCAGGCGACGGTCGGCGGCGAGCGCGGCGGTCGCGGCCGAGGTGCAGGCGACGACGACCGGTGGGGACGGGCGCGTCCGGGGGCGTGGCACCATCGGCACCTCGCGGAAGGCGAAGGTCGGCCCGGCGGCCGACAGCCGGGAACGGGTCAGTCCGGCCAGCAGCAGATCGAGGCTCTCAGCGAAGCCGGACTCGTACCGCGCGAGCCCGGTGCCGAACACCTCCAGGTCCACCCACGGGCCGCCCCGCCCGACGCCGAGCCGGAAGCGGCCTCCGGACACCTGGTCCAGCAGGGCGGTCTGCTCGGCCAGCGCGACCGGGTGCGCGGTGGACAGCACGCTCACCGCCGTCCCCACCGCGATCCGTTCCGTTCGGCCCAGGACATACGCCGCGAGGGAGATCGCGGACGGGCAGATCCCGTACGACATGAAGTGGTGCTCGGCGAGCCACACGTCGTCGAAGCCGGCCCGCTCGGCGGCGACGGCCGCCTCGACCGTGGCGGACAACACCTCGCCGTCGCTCTGCCCGGGAAACCGCGCCGCCAGCAAGAACACTCCAAACCGCACTTCCCCCACTCTGGCAGGAATCGCGGGGCGGCGGAGCATGCGCGGAATCTTCAGCGTTCGTGGTGAGCGCCGTCGTGGACGGAGTCGACGTGATCGCCGTCCGGCACACTCACACCGCCCGGATCAGGCGCGCTCGGCCGTGCAGTCGGGGCACAGCCCGAAGATCTCAACGGTGTGATCGACATCCGTGAAGCCCGCCTCGGCGGCGACGCGCTCGGCCCAGCGCTCGATCGCGCGCCCCTCCACCTCCACGCTGCGCCCGCACGACCTGCAGGTCACGTGATGGTGGTGGGTGCTGCTCTCACACCGGCGGTAGAGCGTCTCACCGGTCTCATCGCGGAGGGTGTCGACACCGCCGCCCTCGCTGAGCACCTGGAGATGCCGGTAGACCGTGGTCAGCCCGACGCGCTCGCCGCGGCGGCGCAGCTCGGCGTGGATGTCCTGGGCGCTGCGGAACTCCGGCAGGTCGGCGAGAACCTGGCCCAGCGCCTCGGCCTGCCGGGTGCCCCGCACGCGTGTCCCCCGGCCGACGGCCGAGGTCTGTCGCGGAGGGCGGGCGGTCGAATGCGAGGTCATGGGCAGCGCTCCGGCCGGTCGGTCTGCTTGTCGGTTCCCCGCACCGTACCAACCGATCCGGCCGACCGCCGTCGTCGGCGGCTCGCGGGGGGTCATCCCTGGGTGTACGTGAACTGTCATCGACAGTAAGTGGAATACAGCGGGCGGTGTACGTAACCTCGTACGAGAACACAGACCAACACAACGGCCAGAGCGTCGCGATTGAATTGGGGGATTCATCGGGGGACGCGACGCGAAAAACGGGCATCCTGAATGCTTGCCAGGCCAACCGAAAATGAACGTCCGCGGGTAGACCTCTTGGGGGAGGGGTCGGCCCGCGGACGTTCGCACTTCGGGACGCAGCAACCCCCTCCGACCAGCGGGTTCGGGCGAGATCGACAAGGGCGGGGCTACGCGGACCCGGCGTGATGTGGCCGACGGCGAGGGCCCCGAGTCGCACACCATTACTTTCGCAATAGGAGAGAGTGGCAGAATACTGCGTCTTCCAATTAACCCCCATGACGATGACGTTGATGGCCGCAACGAATTCATTCCTGATGATCTTCCATGGAACTTAACACGCCAATTTCAGTGTTATCGAAAACGAGATCCGAACACGCCGCTCCACGGCCATCGGCTCGTCGACGCACAGCATCGCGCACCGCCGTAAGGCGGCGCCGGCCGTGGCTGCAGGCGAGACGCGGCGGTCAGGAGCCGGACAACCGGCGAAGCCGGCAGAGGGTCATCCGACCCCTCCACGCTCCGGCCGTCCGCGGCCGCCCCGGAACCGCATGGCCGTACGGCGTGACGGAATGATCGACGCCGACACGCCCGGTGTCCTTGCCCTGGCCGCGCTGGGCACGCTCGGCGGCATCGAGCACCTCCCGTAGCCGATATTCCTCGCGCAAGGTGTACGGTGCCTCCGGTACTCTCGTGAGCAGCGGGGCGTTAGCTCAATGGCAGAGCTGTGGACTTTTAATCCATAGGTTCTGGGTTCGAGTCCCAGGCGCCCTACCACTCATCTGGCCGCTGACCTGCGGTTTCTTGTTGCCGGGTGATCTTGTAGTGATCGTCTCGGGGCGGTGGGTGCTCCATGGGTGCTCTTTTGTATCGATCTTGCGCAGCATGGCCATTGTAGATATGCATCGTGGTGCATACCTATCCGACTGCATAGGTATGCGATTCGGCGGTGCCGGGTCGCCGCGAACCCTGCGCGGGGCGTGAGCGCGCCGGCGGGGGTCTCGGACGGCCGTCCGGGACCCCGCGATCTGGCGTCGCTCGACAGGAGTTCGGGGCAGCGTTTGAGGGCATGGTCAAGGCGGGTCTGCCGGTAGGGAGTTCCAGGCCGGCACCCTCGCCGAGTTCGCCGTGCTGCCCGCCGCCAACGTCACCGCAAAGCCCGCGAACCTCGACTTCGTCACCGCCGCAGCGCTGCTGGGGCTATGCAGCGTGGTGGTCGGGTAGCCGGGGGAACTCTCATCCCCCGGCTCCCACAGATCCGTACGTGAACCTCTCGGTTCATACGGCTCTTGTCATCCTGATCGCCAGGCGGAAGGGACCGATCTCCAGTGCGCGAACATGCGGGGATACCGTGTGGTGATCTCCTGCAGCTTGCGGTGGGCTTTCTCTGGGAGCGGTCGCCGCCGTCGTGACAGGGCAGGATGTCGCCCGCTTGTGCGCGCAGGAGCCGGCCGGTGATCGTGGTGGTACCGGGGCGTGCCCAGTCAAGCTGGTCGACCTGCCAGTCGATGCAGATCATGGAGTGTTCGGTGACGACGTCGAGGATCCGTTGTGACCAGGCGCCGCCCGGGGAGCGGAAGAACTTGGGGCCATGCTCCCCAGGTGGCCCCTGCGATGGCCAGGTCCGTGGTCTGGGCGTTCACCGGCGTTCTCCGGACATGGTCATGCGGCCCATGTCATGTCCGTCGGCCGGTACGGTGCCGGGAGCGGTGTGGTGCATGCCGGGTGCGACGGGACCGGCCAGCCGTCCGGCGGCGAACGCGACCGCAAACAGCGCCGCGAAGCACAGGACCAGCAGGGACGGCAGCGCCCCCGCCGGTCGTCCCTTCGCGTGATGCCCGGGCGTCCGCATCAACGTCACGGATGCGGGTGCGCCGGGACGCTCCGGCGTGGATCGTGGCGACGGCTCGCCGTGATCCACTCGACCTGCTGCTCGCGTACAGTGCAACTACGTCACCACACGATTATTTGCGCCATGCATTGCGGACGGCCCCCAGCATGGGGAACGGCCGGTTCGTCCTCGATCGGCTTGCAGGTGGAGCTGGTCCTTCAGAGAGCAGGCGATGTGAACGGCGGCTACGAACTCCAGAAAACCGACGCCAAGGGCCAAGGCGTGTTCGCCACCCGGTCCTTCCAGATCGGCCAAACAGTGATGGTCGGTGTCATCGACCGCGAACTCGACCATAATCACTCCCATGCCTCGCAGGTCAGCCAGACACGGTTCGTGCTGCACGGCGGGCTGATCCCCAAGGTGAACCACTCCTGCGAGCCGAACTGCGGAATCCACCTCAACGCCAGCGGCGCTCACGACTTCGTCGCTCGTCGGCCCATCACCGCAGGCCAGGAGATCACGTTCGACTACGCCATGCGGAACTACTCGGTCGACCACTTCGCCGCTCACTGCCGGTGCGGCTCGCTTCGCTGCCGTGACCGCATCACCGGCTGGAAGGATCTGCCCGCCGAGCGTAAGGCGGACTACCAGGGCTTCGTCGCCCCCTTCCTCACCGACATCGACGACCGGCGCGCCGCCGAGCAGGCCGGCCAGGCCGCCGGGATCGAACCGCCCGCGCCGCCGCGGACCGGCCGGGTCCTCAACGAGGTACCCGTGGCCGACGCGTAGAGCTTCCCCCGGACGCCCGAGCCGACCCCGACGCTGTCGTACACCATCTCCCTGACGCTGTGCGAGAACGGGCTGTCGAGCCTGGGCTCCTTGATCTGCTCGGCACACGACAAGGCTCACACTGTTTCCCACAGGTGCGGTCGGTCGTCCAGGTCGTCGACCTTGTATTCATCGGGCAGCGAGCCGAAGACGGTTTGGAGGTAGAAGCCCCCGGCGACGATCCCGCCCACAACGATCAGATGCTCGGCGCCGGAGGAGTCGCCGGCGGCGGTGGTGATGTGGCAGATACCGCCGTCGGACTCTCCGCTCGAGAGGGTGCGGATCTCCACGGGTTTGCCGTCCTTGTCGACCAGGCGGTCTCCGGCGCGAAGCTTTGACGCCTGCACCAGTCTTCCGTCGTGGAGCATGATCACCTGGTCACAGGGCACACCAGTTCGGTCGAATCCGCGGTCGGCCAGGACCAGCATGTCGTCGGTGAGAAGGCGGACCAGCCGCCGAGCGTGGCCGGGCTCAGAACCGATCGGCCCGAACACAGCGCCGATCAAGGCCCGGGTGCCGGTCTCCACCAGCGTCATCAGCCCGATCGTCGGGTAGCCGGTCGCACCCCTGCATGCTTTGAGCGGGTCGAATAGCGACGTGTTCTGAGCCTGGATTGGCAGCAGTGAAGTGTGACCGACTGGGTACCCTCCGTAGCGATGCGGATTTCGGCAGGCGATTGTGATGGCGGGCGAGCACGGCAGCGGCCTGGCGTACGTCGATGACGCCGAAGGACGCGGCGTCGATCCCGCCGGAGAGCGACTGGACCGGTCCGCCGCGCCCCGACCGCCCTCACCAAAAGGCAGGGACGGGTTCGCGCTTGTCGGCCGCTGCCCGGATTCAAGTGCCGCACGTCCAGAGGGCGTCCGGTGAACCCGAAGGTGGAGGAACATGCATCTGACTCCGCATGAGCAGGAAAGACTGTTGATCCATGTGGCGGCGGACGTGGCCGCACGGCGCCGTGCACGCGGCCTGAAGCTCAACTACCCGGAGGCCGTGGCACTGCTGACCGTGCACGTCTTCGAGGAGGCCAGAGCGGGTAAAACGGTCAACGACATCATGACGTCCGGGCGCACGCTGCTCCGCCGTGCGGAGCTGATGGAGGGCGTTCCGGAGATGATCGAGAACGTCCAGGTGGAGGCCACCTTCCCGGATGGCACCAAACTCGTCACCATCCACGATCCCTTCCCGGACGCACCTGAGGAACCATCGATCCATCCGGGAAAGGTCGAACACCACGAAAGCGGCGAACCAGTGCATTTCAACGAAGGCCGCGACGTGACGACCCTGCTGGTCCGCAACATCGCGGACCGCCCGATCCAGGTCGGCTCGCACTACCACTTCGCCGAGGCCAACCCCGGCCTGGAATTCGATCGCAAGGCAGCACACGGCAAGCGCCTGCACATCCCGGCCGGGGCGTCCGTGCGCTTCGAACCCGGCATGGAGGAGTCGGTGGAACTGGTGCCGATCGAAGGCAAACGCGTCGTCATGGGCCTGCGCGGCCAGGTCGGGGGGCCGCTGGATGGCTGAGCCGCTCACCCGCGCCGAGTACAACGACCTGTTCGGCCCGACGACCGGCGACCGTATCCGGCTCGCCGACACCGCCTTGCGCATCGAGATCACCGAGGACTGGTCGGGCGGCCCCGGGCGCAGCGGGAACGAACTTCTCTTCGGCGGCGGCAAGGTGATCCGCGAGTCGATGGGGCAGTCCTGTGCACCACGCGACCCCAGGGAACGCGGCGGCCACAATCCTCCGGACACCGTCATCACCGGCGTCGTCGTTTTGGACCACTGGGGCGTGGTCAAGGCCGACGTCGCCATCCGGGACGGCAGGATCGTCGCGCTGGGCAAGGCGTACAACGACGAGACGATGGACCCTGTCCACGACGGTCACCCGCACGCGACCGATTTCGTCATCGGCCCAGAAACCGAGGTCATCGCGGGCAATGGCCGCATCCTCACCGCCGGCGGCGTGGACACCCACGTGCACTTCATCTGCCCGGAACAGGTCGGTGAGGCACTCGCCGCTGGGGTCACCACACTCATCGGCGGCGGCACCGGACCGGCGGAGGGCAGCACCGCCACCACCGTGACCCCCGGCTCGTGGCACATCGCCCGAACCTTCGAGGCACTCGACGCGTTCCCGGTCAACATCGGGCTGCTCGGCAAAGGCAGCACCATGTCCCAGGCGTCAATGTACGACCAGGTGGATGCGGGTGTCCTCGGTTTCAAGATCCATGAGGACTGGGGAGCCACCCCGGCCGTGCTCCGCGAATGCCTGAAGGTATGCGACGACACTGGCGTCCAGCTCGCTCTGCATGCCGACTCGTTGAATGAGGCCGGCTTCGTCGGTGACACCGCCGAGGCCATCGGCGACCGCCCGCTGCACGTCTTCCACGTCGAGGGCGCCGGTGGCGGCCACGCCCCGGACATGATCGCCTTGGTGCGGCGGTCCAACGTACTGCCCGCCTCGACCAACCCCACCCGTCCGTTGACGCTCAATACCGTCAAGGAGCACTTCGACATGGTGATGGTCTGCCATCACCTGAACCCTGAGGTGGAAGCGGACCGGGCGTTCGCCGACTCGCGCATCCGGCCCTCGACCATGGCCGCCGAGGACATCCTGCACGACATCGGCGCCATCTCCATCATGTCCTCGGACGCACAGGCCATGGGGCGCATCGGCGAGATGGTCATGCGGACCTGGCAGACCGCGCATGTGATGAAACAGCGGTATGGATTCCTGGCCGGGGACAACGGCTCGGACAACCACCGCGCCCGCCGCTACGTCGCCAAATACACCATCAACCCCGCGACCGCACAGGGCATCGACGGCGAGGTCGGCTCGGTCGAGCCCGGCAAGCTGGCCGACCTGGTGCTGTGGGAGCCGAAGTTCTTCGGCGTCAAGCCGCATCTGGTCATCAAGGGCGGCCAGATCGCCTACGCACAGGTCGGCGACGCCAACGCCTCCATTCCCACTCCGCAGCCGGTCCTGCCCCGGCCGATGTGGGGTGCCTCCGGCCGGGCACCCCGGTCCAACTCGTTCAACTTCGTCGCCCAGCGGGCCCTGGACCGCGGCCTGGCGGACCGGCTCGACCTGGGGAAGCGGTTCCGGGCCATCACCAGCACCCGCGAGGTCCGCAAGGAGCAGATGCGGGAGAACAACGCCACACCGGACGTGCGCATCGACCCGGACACCTTCGAGGTGGAGATCGGCGGGGCCGAGGTGACGGACGTGGCGGCGTACGTCGAGGACCAGCCGGTCGGACGGCACTACGCCACCGAACTTCCCATGGCCCAGCGGTACTTCCTGTTCTGACATCCGAGCCGCCGACGGCCTGATGCGCGAGGCGGATTCCGAAAGGTGAGTCGCGAACGATGAGCCGCGCAGCTCTGCTCGTGCTGGCCGACGGCCGTTTCCCCGCCGGAGGTCACGCCCACTCCGGCGGGGTGGAATCCGCGGTCGCTGCGGGAGCCGTCCGCGACGCCGCGAGCCTGGAGGATTTTTGCCGGGGCCGTCTGCACACCACCGGCCTGGTCGCGGCGAGTCTGGCCGCCGCGGCCGCCGCCGGGTACGACCCGCTGGCGCTGGATGAGGCCGCCGACGCCCGCACCCCCGCCCCCGCGCTGCGGCAGATCGCACGCAGGCTCGGCAGGCAGATGATGCGTGCCGCGCGGGCCACCTGGCCCTCGGCCGAACTCGACTCGCTCGCCCGCCACCGGCCGCGCGGCGCGCACCAGCCCATCGTCCTCGGCGTCGCCGCCCGCTCGGCGGGGATGACGCCGCTGGACGCCGCGTACGCCGCCGCATATGAGAACACCAGCGGCCCGGCCGCCGCGGCCGTACGTCTGCTGAGCCTGGACCCCCTCGACGCCACCGCTGTTCTCGCCCGCCTCGCGGGCGACCTCGACCACGTCGCGGATCGGGCGGCCGAGGCCGCCCAGCGCGTCCAGGACGAGGGGATCGGCGTGTTGCCCGCCGCCTCCGCGCCACTGCTCGACATCACCGCACAGCAGCACGCCACGTGGCCGGTGCGCCTGTTCGCCTCCTGACCACCCACACGACGCCCGGAGCAGTCATGCACCTCGACCACGTTCACACCGAGCCCCGCACCTACGGCCCCGCCAGCTCCACGCGGCCCGACGCCGGCCGCCGCGCCCTGCGGATCGGGCTGGGCGGGCCGGTCGGTTCCGGCAAGACCGCCACGGTCGCTGCCCTGTGCCGGGCACTGCGCGACACACTGTCCATCGCGGTGGTGACCAACGACATCTACACCCGTGAGGACGCGGACTTCCTGCTCCGCGAGGCGGTCCTGCCACCGGTGCGGATCACCGCGGTGGAGACCGGTGCCTGCCCGCACACCGCCATCCGCGACGACATCTCGGCCAACCTCGAGGCCGTCGAGGACCTGGAAGAGAGGCTCGGGCACCTCGATCTGGTGCTGGTGGAATCCGGCGGCGACAACCTCACCGCCACCTTTTCCAAGGGCCTGGTCGACGCCCAGGTCTTCATCATCGACGTGGCGGGCGGCGACGACATCCCCCGCAAAGGCGGTCCCGGCGTCACCACCGCAGACCTCCTCGTCATCAACAAGACCGACCTGGCGCCCTACGTCGGCTCGGACCTGGAGGCCATGGCACGAGACGCCAAGGTGCAACGCGGTGACCTTCCCGTCGCCTTCACAACGCTGAAGACCGAGGACGGCGTACGACCGGTCGCGGAATGGGTCCGCGTGCGCCTCGCCGAGTGGAACGCGGGCACCGCCGCATGAGACTCGGCCTCCGGCAAGCCGAGGCAGCCTCAGGACCCCGACCCACCGGCCTCGGCGTGCACGCCACCGCCCGCATCCGGGCGACCGCGACCGGCCGCGTCACGATCCTGCCCGTTCTTCGCGGTGACGGGCCCTTCGAACTGCGCCGACTCCGCTCCCGTGGCGGCGAGGCGCGCGTGTGCGTCATCGGTGCCATGAGCGCACCCCTCGGCGGTGACCGGCTGTGCATCGCAGCCGCCGCCGACGACGACGCCACCCTGCACATCACGACCGCCGCTGCCACACTCGCCCTTCGCGGCAGCACCCCTGACCACGCCACCTACGACGTACGGCTGACCGCAGGCGAAGGGGCCCGGCTGCACTGGCTCCCCAAACCACTGATCTCCGCCCGCGGCAGCAACCTGCGGCAGTCCTGCACCGTCGACCTGGCTCCCACGGCCCGGCTGGTGCTACGCGAAGAGCAGATCCTCGGACGTGCCGGAGAACCACCAGGCCACCTGATCACCCGCCTGACCGTCCGCCGCGGCGGCCACCCGCTTCTGGACCACCAGACCGCATACGGCCCAAGAGCACCCGGCTGGGACGGCCCCGCCATCCTGTCCGACCACCGCGCCGTCGGCCAACTCCTCATCGTCGACCCCGACTTCGAGAAAACACCGCCCAAGCCTCGACTGCTCGGAGACGACACGGCCGACGGGCAAGGCGTGCTCGTACCGCTGACCGGACCCGCCGCCCTGGTCACCGCGCTCGCCCCCGACGCACTGCGCCTGCGCCACATCCTCGACACCGCTCAGCCCCTCGCCCGGACGTGACGAAGCATAATCTTCCCGTTGATACGAACCCACGGCAAGGCGTGGGCCACACGCACGCGAGGATCGCAACGAGTACACGGCGGAGGCGATCATCTCGTCCGAAGCCCGGGGGGTTGCCTCCGGACACCTGGGGAATCACACAGACCTGTTCATCACCCCGCGGACACTCCTGCGATGGCACTCCGACCTGGTGAAACGATGCTGGACCTACCCCAAGCGCGGGCCCGGCCGACCACCGACCCGACCCACCATCCGAGCCCTGGTGCTGCGCTTGGCTGCCGAGAACCCGGACTGGGGATACCGGCACATCGCCGGGCAGACCGCCGGCTTGGGCCGGAAGGTGTCTCCGGCCACCGTGTGGGCGATCTTGAAGATCCGGGATCGGGTTCAGGTGTGGCGCGCCGTGCTGCTCGGCGACCTGCAGGACGTTGGCGTTGTCGGCTGATGAGCACTGCCGTGGTAGGCGCCGTGGACCTCGACCCATGAAGTCGTGGCCCCGTGCTGCAGCGCGTTGAACCCGACCAGCCCGTTGGGCTGACCGATCGTGGTGTTGGGGCGAACGGCTCGGTGGGAAAGATCGTGTCCAGCGGTGGGTTGCGTCCACGGACGTGGTGTACGAGATCAAAGGCGTGCTCTGGAAGGCGGGGATTTGGACGTCGCCATCGCGCCCGATCGCCGCCGACGCCGGCTCCGTTTGCTCGTTGTTCGCTCGTATGTCGCGGTACGCCCCGACAGCAGCCGGTACAGCGTCGGGCCGATGCGTCGCAAAGAAAATGGCGAACACGGGCCAAATAGCAGGTAGCGGTACTGCGAAACAGGACGCGGTAGCGCGCCGACTTGGGAAGTCTCGCGATTCTGTGGCGAAGTTGACCGACAGGCCGTCGGGGCCGAGCGGCCGCCCGCAGGTGTTGGTGAAGACGTTACCGCCGCCGTTTGGCGAGTTCTCCCGGTTCGTCAGCCGGCGAAGGGCAAAGGGCCAGCGTGCCGGGGTGGGTGGTGGTCGCTATGCCGGGTACCACGCCCTGTATGGGGGCGGGTCCGATCGACGGTCGGGAACGGGCGGTGGATGTCCTGGTCGCAGGGGCTTCACATGGCCGTTCTTGGACGGCACCGAGCGCCGCGGTCCGGTCGGCCGCCTTGCGGCTGGCGGGCGCCGTACAGTCGCTGACCACGCCGCTGCTTCCGGATGACTATCTCGCGCTGTTCGACCCACTGTGGTGCGGGCGGGAGGTGCGGGGCCGGGTTGAGACGATCCATCCGGAGACCGCGGACGCGGCGACGCTGGTGATCCGTCCCGGCCGTGGTTGGGTTCGGCACAGGCCAGGGCAGTGGGTCCGGATCGGCATCGATATCGCGGGGGTACGTCACTGGCGGACCTTTTCGCTGTCCTGCCCGCCGGGACGCCCGGACGGATGTATCACGATCACCGTCAAGGCGGTCCCGGACGGGCTGGTCTCGCGCCATCTGGTACGGCAGGCGGCGCCTGGCGTGATCGTCCACCTGGCCGGGCCGGACGGGGAGTTCGTCCTCCCGGAGCCGCCACCGCAGCGGCTGCTGTTCCTGACGGCCGGCAGCGGCATCACGCCCGTGCGGGCGATGCTGCACGGCCTCCTGTCAGGTACGGCGGCGAGGGGTGCGGCGGAGCCCGGAGCCGACGTATCGCACCGAGACGTCGGGTGCCGTGAGTTGCCCGATGTGGTCTTGCTGCATTCGGCGCCCACGCCGGAAGATGTCATCTTCGGTGCGGAGCTGCGGGCCTTGGCGGCGCGGTTCGCGAATCTGCGGCTGTATGAGCGGCACACGCGAACCGGGGGGCGCATGCGGCCGGCCGACCTGCCGGCTCTGTGCCCGGACTGGGCCGAACGCATGGCGTGGGTCTGCGGGCCGGCCGAGATGCTCCAAGAGGCCGAGGAGCACTGGGCCGGATCGGCTGATCGGCTGCATGTCGAGCACTTTCGCCCGGCCGCGCCGACGACAGCGGGCGAGGGCGGCCGGATCCGGTTCAGCAGGAGCGGGCGGCAGACCGACGCCGACGGCGGCACGCCGCTACTGATCGCCGGGGAGCAGGCGGGTGTCCTCATGCCGAGCGGCTGCCGGATGGGGATCTGCCACAGCTGCGTGGGGCGGCTCGCCTCGGGGCGGGTCCGTGACCTGCGCACCGGTCAGATCCACGGTGAGGCGGGCGACCTTGTCCAGACCTGTGTGTCGGCCGCCGCCGGCCCGGTCGAGATAGAGCTTTGACTCAAAGGGGGATCATGTCGACGACCGCGCTTGCCAGTCCGACCGAGATCGAGGAGTTCGGGCGTGAGCTGGACAGAATCCGCGACGAGGTCATCGCGAGCCTCGGGGACAGGGACGCACAGTACATCCGCGGCATCATCGCGACCCAGCGCAAGCTGGAGCTGGCCGGCCGCGTCCTGCTGTTCGCGTCCTGGCTGCCGCCCGCCTGGGTGGCCGGGACCGCGGCGCTGGCCACCGCGAAGATCTTGGAGAACATGGAGATCGGCCATAACGTCCTACACGGGCAGTGGGACTGGATGCGCGATCCGAAGATTCACTCCACCACCTGGGAGTGGGACGTCGTGTCACCGGCCGACCAGTGGAAGCACTCCCACAACTTCGTCCACCACACCTGGACGAATGTGCTCGGTAAGGACCGCGACATCGGCTATTCGCTGCTGCGGGTCAGCCCGGAGCAACGCTGGCATCCGGTCTACCTTCTCCAGCCGATCTACAACGTGCTGCTCGCACTGGTCTTCGAGTACGGCATCGCGCTCTATGACCTGGAGGTCGAACGCATTCCGGCCGGGGACAAGAGCCTGAAAGAGACCTGGACCCAGCTGCGCGCCATCGTGGGCAAAGTACGGTGCCAGATCGTCAAGGACTATCTCGCGTTCCCGCTGCTGGCCGGCCCCGGCTTCGTGCCCGTCCTCCTCGGTGACCTCACCGCGAACCTGGCCCGCAACGTGTGGGCGCACACCATCATCTTCTGCGGCCACTTCCCCGAAGGCGCCGAAGTCTTCACCGAAGAACAACTCGAAGGCGAGACCCGCGGCGAGTGGTACGTCCGCCAACTGCTCGGCTCCTGCAACATCGACGGCGGCCGCCTCCTCCATCTCATGAGCGGCAACCTCAGCCACCAGATCGAGCATCACCTGTTCCCCGACATGCCGAGCAACCGGTATGCCGAGATCGCGCCACGAATTCGTGGCCTGTGCGAACGATTCGGGCTCCCGTACACCTCCGGCTCACTGGTCCGGCAGACAGGCTCGGTCTACAAGCGCATCCTGCGACTCGCCTTCCCAGGGCCCCAGCGCCAGCACGCCGAACCGGCAACACCAGAAACCCCAGATCTCCACGCGGTCATCTGAAGGACACGGTGAGAACCACGCATTCCCAAAAGCAGTCCCGACTTCGGAGAACACGAACTCGAACCGAAGACGAGGACAGGGCCGCCGCCGCGGCGCGCGCCGACCCCGCTGCCGGACGACATCGCGGAACTCGTCGCCGACTACGCGGCGGCCCTGGCGAAGGTGCCGCTGTCGACGGACATCGATGGTGAGGTCGGCCAGGATTCCCGGCAGGGCTTCGGGGACGGCAGCCGCCACGGTGGCCAGGTCCACAGCCGCGCCAGTGGCGGGTGGGTGCTGAGTCGGCGGCGGTGAAGGCCTCGGCGGTGGCGGTGTCCCCAGCGGCAAAGCGCTGGGCCGGCCAGTGGCAGACGGCCGGCAGTGACAGCGCGCCGGCGGCATCGGTCACCGATCAGGCGGCCCAGGCGCGCCTGCCTGGATAGTGGTCAGCTCGGTGATGCTTGCGGGGCGTTCTGGGTGAGCGGTGCCTGTGCTGTAGTCACTGTCAGTAGTAGTGGTGGCGGCCTCCGACGGCGTGCCCCATACGGCCCATCAGCATGAGCACGAGTCCAACGACCAGGACGATGATCCCAATGGTCCACAGAATGGTGATGCCGGTCAGGAATCCGGCAATCAGGAGGATGACTCCAACAATGATCATGATGGCTGCCTGCTCTCGATGGAGGCGAAGGTGCAGCAGAGGGTGGATAGCGGAGCGGCGAGCCCGGCTGGGCCCCGCCGAAACCGACGGCCTGCTACGACTATGCAACCGCCTGGCGGGATACTTGCCGTATGGTCAACGACATTGCGCGGGAACTGGCTATCTACCAGGCGCTCAAAGCGGTCGACGAAGTCGCCGCAGCTCTGCAGACACACCTCCTCGAAGAGCACGGGGCCGATCCGGAGCGCGCCGCCGAACAGAGCACATTCACCAACTCACTCAAGCTTCTGCGCCAGGCTCGTGAACGGCTCGGTCACGGACTTCGAGCCATCGAAGCTGAAAACATCGCCGAGACCGATGACATCTCTCTGCGCAGCGAATGACTGAATAAGCACTCATACCGGCATAGCGTGCTGCAAGGCGTTGTCTTGCATCCGGTGCGACCAGCAAGCAATGTATCCAGCGCCGGCACCACATCGAACTGATCTCGCGAACCGCCTGAGCCCGGCACTGGTGGAACCGGTCACCGGTGGGGCAAGCGACCCTCAGCGTGACGGGGTCGATGTCGGCGGGCAACGACGGGGCGGCGCGCAAGCTCTGTCCGGCTTGAGGTCGTGGTGAAGCGGTCTGCGGACAGGAGGGAGGACCCGATCTTCGGTGATTTGCCGAGAGGTACAGTCGAACTAACACGCGGTGACCTGCAGTCCGGCCGCTATTCCACTAGTGCGGTGGCGCCCGGTCCTTGGCGAGCTGATCGTGGGACAGAGCTCCCGTAGATCCACTGGGCCCCGGCGGTCCTCGCCGACTCTCCGGTCGGCCGACGGCCCGGATCGCGTGCGTTCATTCGCACACCGGCACCGGGTTCCGGTGATCGTGGGTCGCGCTGGAGGGGGAAGGCATGAAGTGCGGAAGTCAGATGGCGGTTGGCGTCGTCGTGGGTTACCTGCTGGGGCGTAGACACAAGAAGCGGTTGGCCGCGCTTCTTGCGCTCCTGGCAGCAGCGGGAGGCAAAGTCCCCATAGATGAGCGCGAAGTGCTACGGCGTACCCCTGTGGGTGCCCCACTGGACAAGCTAACGGCAGATATTCGTACTCAGTTGGTCGACGCGGGCACGTCAGTGGTGAAGAAGGCCGCGATCAGCGAGAAGCTGCAATCGATGCGCGGACCGGGCGTCACGAAGGGCGGACAGCGAGAGGAGGAGCCGCCCCGGCAGGAACGGACTCGTCAACAGGCGGCGAATGACCACGACGACTACGGGGGCGACATCGGCCAATACGAGAGTGCCGAGCCAGAGTCGGAGCGTGACTTCCGGTAGGAGCGTCCGGTAGGAGCGTCGTCATCGGTCTCGCATCGGGCTGCCACGCCCCGGCAGGCCGCTCGGCCTGCCGGTTGGAGACGGCCTCGCTGAGGCTGCCAGGGATGGGCTAGCCCACCCTCTTTGGCGGGATCAGTTCGGATCCCTTGCCAAGAAGTCCGGGGAGGGTGCGCCGTCGTCGAGCCAGCGGCCGATCTGACTCCGTTCGTCTCGCATAGCGTCCTCGATCACCTTACGAACGTCTTCGGCGTCCGCCGACAGTCCCCGGTCACATGGGCGATCACCGTCGCCCGGGACCGCCCGAGGCGTGTTCGCCCCGGCCTCATCGTCGATGCCGGAGGCGGCGAGGATCTCCTCCGGCCTGCCGCTGTTCTTGCCGGTGGCCGCCATCGCCAGCGCGGCTTTCGCCGAAGCCGTTGACGCCTCGGGCGGTATGACCAGCAGCATGATGTGGTCTTGCGGACCGCGCGTCACGACGTCCTCGGCCCCTGCGAAGGGGCCGGATTTTCATTCGCCCAGGACGACGTCGACTTGATCGTTATTATGCGAGATACCCTCAGCGACTCCATCATACATCAGAAAATACAGCGGAGAGCCGCTAATGCGCTTCTATTCCTCGTTCGATGACCCGCCCCGGGGAGGAAACCCTAAAGTACCGACAGTGTTTTCCCGAGCCGTGATCCTGTCGGACGCGAAATGTTTGAACCCATTTCGGAATTGAATTCTTGGATACTTCTGGTTTTCGGACGCCGGCGAGCGTAGAGTCGAAGTATCCGGAAACGACGACATCCCCATTTTGAGGCTGCCTGCCACGCCGGCTCACCGAAAAGGGGATGTCATGCCGATCATGCATCGTGTCCGTCCCGACTCCGCGGGCGAGAGATCGACTCATATCGCGCCCGCCCGTCGTGTTCTCGCACCTTCAGGCCAGGCCCGTCCCGCGGCGCCGCGACCGGTGTCTCCGACTCGCACCAGTGTCGCGTGGGTAAGGGTGTGGGCCGCCGCGATCGTGCTGATCGCCGTCATCGTGTTCATCTTGCAGAACCCCCGCAGCGTGCAGGTGTCCTTCCTGGGCATGCACGGTGCGCTGCCGCTGGCGGTCGGGCTGCTGATCGCCATGGTCGGCGGGATGGTGGTCACCCTGGTTCTCGGCACCGCCCGCATCACCCAGGTGCGCCGCCTAGCCCGCCGGCGCCGCCGGTCGATCTGCGCCCCGGCCCGCGTCCATCTGTGATCGGAGACAACCGATGACCACCGTACTCACCACCTCGGGCCACGCCCAGGTCCAGATCGAGGTAGGCCCGTCCAACTTCCATTGCCGCGCCCGCACCATCGTCAAGCTGCGGGGTGACGTCGACATCACCACCGCCCCGGCCTTGCGTGAGCGTCTACTGGAAGTACTCCGCCCCGGTATGAGGCTGTTGATCCTCGACCTGTCCGAGGTGTGGTTCTGCGACGCGGCAGGGCTGGCCGTGCTGATCGGCACCCAACGCCGTGCCACCCGCCTCGGCATCACTCTCTGTCTAGCCGCTCCCCGGCCCCGGGTCGCGAAGGCGTTGCACGTCACCGGCCTGGACCGCAGGCTCACCATCCACCCCACGCTGGCTGACGCGATCGCCCGGCGCACCGCGATCGGCGATGTGACCCACGCCAGGAAGCACGCCCGAACGCGGAACGCCTCACAGAATGGCGGAGAGCTTCGTTCGGCCCTGGCCGTGCGAACTCTCGTCACCAAACGGCCCGTCATGGAGGTTCTCGAACCTCAGGCAAAGCCGGCAGCCGTGTAGGACCCGGGCGAACCACCGGCGAACAAGACGCAGAGCACGCAGTGCGTGAGCGGAGTCTGCAGGCCCACGTGCGTGACGACGCGGAATCCGTGGATGCGGGGAATGTGAGTTGTAGAGGGCGATGCGCCGCATCATGTGATCTTGACTTGGGTGTCCAGGAAACGCCGGGTCCCTCCCAACCCGCCAAGGCGCCTGCGTCCTGACTCGCTCCCGCGTTCGGTCGGAGCGTGCACGCTCGGTCACGCGTAAGGAGCGAGGTGCAGCGCACCAGGTTGGTGCGCCCCGGGACATCGCGGCCGTGTCGAAACGCCGCACGTCAAGTTGCTGAGCCGAGTTTTCCAGCCGCGCAGCACCCGACTCGCTTGTCCTGGCGATCAGCCACTGCCTGCGATAACTTTGATTTGGGTCGTGCACTCTCACGTGTAGCGGCCCGAAAGGGGCGACCCCGGTGTGACTGCATCGGGGTCGTTTTCGGTTTGCTTCGGTGCGATGCTCATCGGTGGTCCGCCAAGTCTCGCGCGCGCCGCTCCGGCCGGTGTCTGCGGTTCGTGACGGCAGGTGAGGGCGATGCTGTACGGGCCGCTCCTGGCCGACGGGGGCACCGGCGAAATCCGCCGTCGTCCAATCGGCGGGGAGGCCATGACCACGCGGCCGGTCGAGTTGCTCCCGTGGTGAGGACGGTCGGACGAGGCAGTCCTATCCGCGGAGTCCGAGATCGTGTTGAGGGGACGTCAAGATGCCCCATCGCCTGGTGATCGGTTGCGGTGATGGGCTCTTCCGGGATCGGCTGTTTCCCGCGCAGTACGGGTGGGGTTGGCTCAGAGGTGAACGAGCATGACAGCTCCGGCACTCGCCATCCCGCGGGTGATCGGGCTCCTGCGTCGACCGGCCTGGAAGACCGACCTCTCGCAGACCTCCATTCACTGCACTTTAGGAGTCGGTCATGGGCATCTTCGCCTGGATCATTCTGGGACTCGCGGCCGGGATGGTCGCCAAAATGCTGGTCCCTGGCAGGGACCGCCACGGATTGGTCATCACCACCCTGATCGGTATCACCGGTGCGCTGCTGGGCGGTTTCCTGGCGACGCAGTTCTTCAACGTCGACGGCACCCAGGGATTCTTCAATCTCTCAACCTGGATCACCGCCATCGCAGGCGCGGCCGTCCTGTTGCTCGCCTACCACCTGGTCACCGGGCAAAGTAGTGGCCGGCGCGTCGGCCGTGGGGCAGGCCACAGGTGACACCGCCGACCTCCCGGTTGGACCGGCGAGAGGGCGGTGCGTGATGCCCATCGGTGGCGGTATCGCCCTCATCGTCGTCGGGGCGGTCCTCACGTTCGCCCCGGGTCCATACGCGGTATCGACCTGCACATCGCGGGTGTCATCTTGATGCTCGCCGGTATCGCCGGGCTCGTGCTGCCTTTGGTGGTACGCACCAGGCGACGCCCGAACCGGCCCTCTGCCCGCAGCCAGCAGGACGTCATCGACGATTGGCCGCAGGAACCGGAGCCCTGACCGCCCGGCTCCCGGCGCCTGCATCCCGTGAACCGGCGACGATGAAGGTGACGCCCGTGCGCAGGATGCGGGTCACAAGGGCGTGCCCACGGCTGTGCCTGCGGACGGGCAAGCGAGCGCGGCAGACCCTGGGGGCGCCGGCCCATCAGCCCGAACGGATCGGCACCGCGCTGTGAGCACCTCGACGCGCTAGGAACCAGCTCACCCTGCAATACCTCATCGCCTGGCACCGCGACCAACACGGCGAGAACTGCCAGTGCATCCCCAAAGCCCAGCCGATCGCCGAAAACACCCTCGCCGAACTCCGGCGCGACCTCCGACCCGAGGGTGACCCCCACAGCGGGACATCGATCGACGGGCCGATGACGGTGCCCCACAGCCCGCCCTCGCCGCCCGTAGATGGTGCGCGCCGCCCGGGCATGCCCAACGCCGAATTAGGCCGTCGGCGTGCACACCGGGGTGATCGGCACCTCCTTTGCCGGCATCGCCCCCGACCGCGAGTCGCCGACACGTCCACTCCCCCGGAGAAGCAGCGATGAAGATAGCCATGGTCTCCGAACACGCAAATCCGCTCACCACCGGCGGGTCGGGCCCCGCGGGAGGACAGAGCGGTCACGTCGCCGGCCTCGCGCGAACGCTCGGCCGGATGGGCCATCACGTAACCGTCTACACCCGCCGCCAAGCCCCGGACGTCCGCGACCGGGCACGGCTGGCCCCCCGGGTCACCGTTGAACACGTCGCGGCGGGACCGGAATGGCCGCTGCCCAAAGACGACCTGCTCTGCGAGACGCCCGCCTTCGTGGCGCACCTGACCCGCTGCTGGACGGCCGACCGCCCCGATGTGATCCACGCGCACTACTGGACGAGCGGCCTGGCCGCACTCGCGGCGTCGCGCGACCTGAATCTCCCGGTCGTCGAGACCTTCCACACGATCGCCTGCATCGCGCAGCGGCACGGCGAGGTCGTCCGGGCAGAGCGGCCACGCCTGGAGCGAGCGATCGGCCGGACCGCCGCCGCGGTCATCGCCACATCCGAAAGCGAGCATGCCGAGCTGATCCGGATCGGCGTCTCGCGTCACCGGCTCGCCATCGTGCCCGGCGGGGTGGACGTCCAGCAGTTCAACCCACGCGGCCCGGCCATGCGCCGGAGTGGGGTATACCGGCTGCTGGCAGTGGGTTCGCTGGCCCAGCACAAGGGCATCGAAACGGCCATCAGCGCCCTCGCCCGCATTCCCGGCGCGGAGCTCGTCGTCGCCGGCGGGCCACCACGGGAAGACCTCGACGGCGACCGGGCGGTGCACCGGCTGCACATCCTCGCCAAGGAGACCGGCGTGGACGAACGGGTCACATTTCTCGGCCGCGTCGCCCACGACGATGTACCGCGGTGGCTGCGCTCAGCCGATCTGACGGTCAGCCTGCCCTGGGATGCACCGTCCGAGCTGGTGCCGCTGGAGTCGATGGCCTGCGGCGTGCCAGTCGTGGTCACTGCGGTGGGCGGGCATCTGGACTCTGTCATCGACGGGCTCACCGGCATCCACGTCCCGGTCCGCCGTCCCGCCGAGCTGGCTCGCCGTATCCGGGCGTTGCTCGCCGATCCCACTTTCCGAGCCGCCCTCGGCATCGCGGGGGTGGATCGGGCACAGTCGCGTTACTCCTGGGATCGCATCGCCCGCGAGACACTGAACATCTATCAGGCGGTCCGCCGTGAACCGGAGTCGGCCCGGCTCGCGAGGTGACTCGATGCGAGTTGATGTCGATGCCGCCGGGTAATCCTTCCGGGCTCGACCGGCGGTGCCGGCTAGGCGGCGCACCCGGGTGATGCCGACCGTGCCGAGAACCAGCGTGACCGCGATCCCGCCGGAGTGGTGGTCTTCGTGGCCGGGCCAGGCTGGGACGGACTTCGCGCATGCCGCGGTGGTCCAGGTCGTCGCGCCAGTCGGCGCGGTGACGGCGCAGAGCGCGCCGGTGCGGCGGCTGGCTTCGGTCTTCGGGGGTGACTGCACAGGGGCGCCGCGCCGACGCGCCGAGTCTGGGAGGCGATCATCGCGATGTCGCTGTCGAGGTGAGTGCTTACCGGGGATTGTTTACGAGAATTCGGGACGTTGCGTAGGTTCTGCGCGAGCCGCGCCATACCCGTGCTGACCGCCGACGCTGAACCGGCGTACCGTCAAGCTCGGTTAGATGTACTGGCCCGTCGCGGCGCTCTCGGTCCTCGACACCCGCATCGACACCACGTTGTCCATGTTGATGACCACGCCGGTCTCGTCGGGCTCGCGCTCATACCTCGCCTCGTTCAAGACCAGGCTGCGATGCTCGTCGATGGCGTGAGCGACCGCTTCCAGCGCCTCATCCTCGTCAGTGAAATCCCGGCACACCACAGAGACATCTTCCCCGCCTACCGGGTGAAATCGCAGGATAAGTACGATGTTGTCAGGCACGGCCGATCCCCTTCCACGCGGAATCCAGACGGGCGGCCCCACCCGGCTGACCTCGACCCCCTGGTCCACGCTTCGTCGGCGCGGACCCCGACACTCTCAAGTGTGCCCTCGTCCACGGTCCCAGGAACCAGGGCCATCAAGCCGGTCAGGCGACGCTTCCCGCGGTGTCGACGCTCGTCACCTCGCCGTTCGGGGTGCACCTCCTCGACAGGCTCCCCAGGGACGGCCGGGGCTTCCGGAGATGGTGCGCCGGGCGTGTCAGGAACGAGACCGTATGACGCCGGCGGCAACACCAGCCGTAAGAGGCGGCTGGAGCGAACCACTGAGGTGAGTCAGCGCACCAGGCAAGGGTGGCTCTCACAGTACCTGTATCACCAGGGTCTCCCAGACGTCCAAAACGCCTGTCAACCTGGTTGAGTCGAAAGCGCCGACAACACTCCATGGACACGCACTGCAGTTTTACCCCCCATCAGTTCAATTCAGCTGCCCCGAATGCGCGACCGTGTCGGCGCATTCTTCCACGACAGAAGGGACGGATACCAATGGCGGACAACCAATTCACCACTCACACAGACCTTTTCGATCTGAGTGGGAAGTACGCCCTTGTCACTGGCGGCACCAGGGGCATTGGGATGATGATAGCGCGCGGCCTTCTCCAGGCGGGTGCCCGCGTCGTCATCAGCTCACGCGAGGCAGACACGTGCGCGGAGGCACAGCATCTACTGTCCGAATTCGGCGACGTTCAAGCAATCCCCGCCGACCTGTCCAGGCACGACGAGTGTCAGCGCCTCGCTGATCTTGTCAAGGCCGACTCGGAACGCCTGGACATCCTTGTCAACAACGCGGGAGCGATGTGGCGCGAGCCGCTAGCGACGTTCCCGGACGAGGCCTGGGACGCAGTGATCGACCTCAACCTCAAGTCGCCGTTCTGGCTGGTGCAGGCGCTGCTCCCCGCACTTCGCAGGGCGGGCACCGCCGGTGATCCCGCGCGGATCATTAACATCGGCAGTATCGCCGCCATCCACGTCGCCCAGTCGCCCAACTACTCGTACGCCAGCAGCAAAGCGGCACTCCATCAACTCACCAGAGTGCTTGCCAGAGAGCTGGGCCCACAGCACGTCACGGTGAACGCGGTAGCACCGGGAGTGTTCCCGTCGCAGATGATGGCGTCCACGCTCGATGCCATCGGCGACACGATCGCGGCGAAGGCCCCTCTGCGCCGGCTCGGCCGCGACGACGACATGGCGGGTATCGCCGTGTTTCTCGCTAGCCGGGCTGGGTCCTACCTCACGGGCACCATCATCCCGGTAGACGGCGGCATCGCGACGACCGCATCGGGTACCCCTTAGACGGCGGGACGGGCTCGCGGTGAGGGGATGGCCACGATGGATCTACGCACCGAGATCCGGGAGTTTCTCAGCTCGCGTCGCGCCCGCATCGCACCCGAGCAGGCGGGCCTGCCCGCTTACGGCGGCAACCGTCGGGTCAAAGGTCTGCGCCGCGAGGAGGTAGCGCTACTGGCGGGGGTATCGGTCGACTACTACGTGCGCATGGAGCGCGGCAGCCTCGCCAGTGCCTCCGATGGCGTGCTCGACGCGTTGGCCTCTGCCTTGCAACTCGACGAGGCCGAGCGCGACCACCTGTTCCACCTCGCGCGCCAATCCAGGGCGCCCAGCGGCCCACGCCGGCGTAGGCCTGCCGTGACGGTGCGCTCGACGCTGCAGCAGGTGCTCGACGCGATCTCCGATGCGCCGGCCTGGATCGGTAACGGCCGTTATGACGTGCTCGCCATGAATCAACTCGCTCGCGCGCTGTATTCACCGGTGCTGGCCGACCCGCGACGGCCCGCGAACACAGCGCGGTTCGTCTATCTAAACCCCGAGGCGGCCAGAGATTTCTTTGTCGACTACGACCAAATTTCCGGTGACGCGGCCGCGAAGCTACGCATGAAAGCCGGCCGCAATCCGCACGACGAGGAGCTGATCGCCCTAGTCGGCGAACTGTCAACTTGCAGTGAGCTATTTCGGCAGCGGTGGGCATCTCAGGACGTGCGGCTGCACCGGTCCGGCCGCAAGCGTGTGCGCCATCCGATCGTGGGCCAGCTCGACTTGGACGTCGAGTCCCTGGAACTGCCCGCCGAACCCGGCCTGCACCTCAACGTCTACACCGCACCCGCGGGCACACCGACCGCTGACAATTTGGCGCTCCTGGCGTCGTGGGAGGCCACCCAACAGACGCTGGCGACCGAGCTCGAAGCACACAACGGATAGTCCAGCCCCTTCAGCCGTACTAGTCAGCGGACCATGACGTGGGGCAACAATCTGCCGGAAAGTAAACACGGGAGTGAGACAAAAATCAGTGTGGACACGCGCGTGAACCGTTGAAGATGGCGCTGTGGCGGCGCGATGACGCCCGACGCCGTGTCGGTGACGGGCTGATCCATCACAGCGATGCCGGGCCAATACAACTCGAATGCGATTGCGGAAACTGCTGCGCTGGATGGAATTGCATCATCGATTAGCAGTAGGGGGATGCCTACGACAACGCGCTAGTGGCTCGTCACGCGGCCTTGGCCGGGTAATCGGTCCAGGTTCGGATCGGTGAATCAGCTGAGGTCTCCATAGAGCCCGGTGGGATTCAACCTGAGCCTCACGGGCGAATACCACTCGATTCGGGCCTACAGCCAGTCCAAGCTGGCCAACCTGCTGTTCACCCTGGAACTGCAGCGCCGCGTCACCGTCTCCGGCTCACCCGTACGCGCCCTGGCCGCACACCCCGGCTGGGCTGCCACCAACCTGCAGAGCCACGACCCCAGCCTCCAGCCCGTTTGTGGTGCACCCGATCGGCAATGCAACGACTCGGCCCGGGTTCGTCGCCCGGCGTCTCGGTCGGGTAGGCATGTCACCGGCCTGATGCGACAGTGGTATCGCACCGTCGGGCTGATATTCCGTGAAGCGAATGGCGGACGCGGATCAAATGGCATGTAGTAGTACGGTGAAATAGGACGCGGTACGTCGAGTAGTGGATTCTTGGCGTCGTCCCCGCAAGACGGCACGAACCGCTCCCGTCCCTACGCTGCCTGCGCGGTACGCCGGAACAGTCTGGCGAAGGCGGGGCCCGCCAGCGGGTTCAGGTTGTCAGCCGGCATGACCAGACCGCGCGAACGGCACGCGGCCGGACCTCGGGGTCTGGCCGTGCCGTTCGCGCGTACGGAGGTGTCGCCCCGACGCGGCCATCGTTGCCGCGGCCCTGCCGGATTGTCCCTGCGCACACGCCGACCGCGCAGCCTGGGAATGGCTTTCCCAGGAAACTCCCGGCCTTCCTGGCCGTGCTTCCGCTGCCCAAACTTGTGACCACGGACGCCGAACACGCAGGGAAGCGGCGGACGCGGCAAGTGGAACCTGTCAGGAAGGACGCCCATCATGGCTGTCTGGTTGGTAACCGGGGCATCGCGTGGCATCGGGGCGGAGATAGCCCGAGCCGCCGTGGGGAACGGCGACGACGTCGCCGTCGCGGTGCGCAACCCCGACCGGCTCCCGGACGATCTGAAGAACTCCTCGCATGTGCTGCCGCTGGCCCTGGACGTGACCAGGACCGAGGACATTCCCGCTGCAGTGGGCGAGGTCGTGAGTCGGTTCGGCCGGATCGACGTGCTGGTCAACAACGCGGGCCGTGGTCTGCTCGGCGCGGTGGAGGAGATCACCGACGCCGAGGCGCGATCGCTGTTCGACCTGAATGTCTTCGGGCTGATCAACATGACCCGTGCGGTGCTGCCGGTGATGCGCCGCCAGGGCTCCGGAAAGATCGTGAACATCGGATCCCGATCCGGTTTCGAGGGCGAGCCCGGTGTCGGGCTCTACAGTGCCTCGAAGTTCGCCGTGGCGGGTATCAGCGAAGCCCTGACGGCCGAGCTGGAGCCGTTCGGCATCCAGGCGATGGTGGTCGAGCCCGGAGTTTTCCGAACCGACTTCCTCGACGCCAGCTCGCTGTCGGTCGCTGCCGCCCGGATCGCGGACTACGACGGCACGCCGGCGCACAACACGCTGGACTGGATCGGCACCGCGAACCACGCGCAGCTCGGCGACCCCGTCCGGGGCGCGGCCCTGATCTATGAGGTCACCGGGCAGGAAAAGTTGCCCGGCCACCTCTACCTGGGGCGGGACACCCTCGAACGACTCGAAGTCAAGATCCAGCGGATCCGTGACGACGCCGGACCCTGGCGGGAGAAGTCCATCGCCACCGCCCACGACGACGGCGCCTGAATCCAGACCGGCCGGCCTCGCGGAGCCCCCGATCCTCCGTCAGGCCGGCTTCCCGACCCATCGGCCGGTGCCGCCCGGACACCGGCCACTCATGACACCGAAAGTGATGACTCCCATGTCGACCTCTACGGCAACCTCACAAATCCTCACCGGCACTCCTCTGGCCGGACGTGTGGCGGTGGTCTCCGGCGCCTCCAGCGGTATCGGCGCCGCCACTGCGCAGCGGCTCGCCCGGCTCGGCGCGAAAGTCGCCGTCCTGGCCCGCCGCAAGGACCGGCTCGACGCGCTTGTACACACGATCGAGGCCGCCGGCGGCGGCGCCGTCGCCGTGCCCGTCGACGTCACCGACCGCGCCGCGGTCCAAGCCGCAGCAGACGAGATCCCCGAGCGGCTCGGCACCGTGGACCTGGTGTTCAATAACGCCGGCGTCCAGCTGATTTCCGCGATCGAGGACCTGAAGGTCGATGACTGGCAGCGCCAGATCGACCTGAACGTCGGTGGCGTCATGAACATCATCGCCGCGTTCCTCCCGCAGCTGACGGCTGCCGCAGCCGACGGTCCGGCCGATCTGATCAACACCTCCTCGATCGCCGCCACCCGGATCCTGGAGAAGTTCTCCATCTACTCCGGCACGAAGGCCTACATCAGCCATCTCACCCGGCTCCTGCGGGTCGAGCTCGGGCCCAAGAACGTCCGGGTCTCCGCAATCGAACCGGGCATGGTCGACACCGAGCTGCCCGACCATGTCACCGACGCGGACGCGACCGCGCTGATGGCCGGGCTGATCAGGGACATCGACGTCCTGCAGTCGGATGACATCGCCGAGACGGTGGCGTTCATCGCCTCGGTGCCCCGTCATGTGAACCTGACCGAGATCACCATCCTGCCCACCGCACAAGCCGTCTGATGCCGGTCACCGGTGCCTGGCCCACCGCACCCGGCAAGGGCACTGCGCCCCAGCTGGAACGTGGTGGGCCAGATCGTCCCCGGCCCACCGCACGCCTGCCAGAACGAGCCCGAACCGGCTACACCGCTCGGCCGCTTGCCTCGGTCGGGCAGACTCAAAACATGAAAGACCTGGTGGACCTGGGGAAGTACCTGCGCTCCCGCCGCGAGCGGCTGAAGCCCGCCGATGTGGGGCTGCCAGGCCATGCTTCGAGGCGGCGCGTGCCCGGTCTGCGCCGGGAAGAACTCGCCCAGCTCGCCGGCGTCAGCTCCGACTACCTCACCCGCCTGGAGCAAGGGCGCTGCCGTACCGCGTCGCCGGCCGTCCTCGACGCCCTGGCGGACGCCCTACGCCTGGACGACACCGAACGCGCTCACCTGTTCGACCTCGCAGCCCGTCCCGCCTCCCACGCGCAGCGCCGCGCCCCTCGACCGGAGCCGCAGGAGATCCGGCCGGCCGTCCGCCGACTGCTGGACGTGCTGGACGAGGCCCACTGCCCCGCCTTCGTGCTCGGCCGACGCACCGACGTCCTCGCCGGCAACCGCCTCGCCATGGCACTCATCGTCGACTTCGACGCGCTTCCCGGTCCCGAGCGGAACCAGGCACGGTTCGTGTTCCTCGACCCGTACGCCCGGGACCTGTACGCGGACTGGGAGACCGTCGCCGCCGACACGACAGCCATGCTCCGTATGGACGCCGGCCGGCACCCGGACGATCCGTGGCTGCAGGGACTGGTGGAAGAACTCTCGGCTCAGAGTGCGCCCTTCCGGCGACACTGGGTCGATCAGAAGGTCCACGAACGCACCGACGGAACCAAGGGCTACCACCATCCGGTCGTCGGCGACCTCACCGTCACGTACCAGGCCATGAAGCTCCCCGCCGTGGAGGAGCAGACCCTGTACATCTACACCAGCGAACCCGGCTCGGCATCCGAGGCCGCACTGAGACTCCTCGCCAGCTGGACGACCTCTCGGAAGAAGGGCGAACCCGCCGAGACCGTCGACGCTGATCCTTCAAGATCGGAAGGTTCGGGCGTCCCGAGGATATAAGGGCCGCCGCATCGTCCATCTCAACTGCGAATCGTCTGCCCGGCGCTGACACGTGCTGGGCAGGCAGGCCTCAGGCGCTCGCCGCCAATCAATACCAGTCGACCGGGAACCCCACTCCGTACGAGTCGGCTACCGTCCCCAGGGGATGGACGCCTGCGATCGCACTGGCCCGCCTGTACCGCTCCGCGGTGGTCGAGCATGCTCGTCTGCTCATCGGCCGGCCGGTGAGCAGTTCACCACCGCCGGTAAAGTTCCTGACCTGGCTCGACGAACGCGGCCGCTGCACCCGGTCCGACCTCGACGCCTGGAACGCCACGCACGGCGAGCACCATTGACCAGATATCGCTGCCGACCCGGGTCGCCGCCTGCCTGATGCTCCTCTACGCCCAGCCGGTCAGCCGCCTCCTTCGCCTGACCGTCGACCAGCCACGTCTCTGTCATTGACGCTACGTCGCCCACAGCCCCGCGACCTCGCCGGCATCCTGGCCGGCGTCAGCGTCGGTGTGCAGGTCCGCAATGCGCGATACGGGCAGGCCGAGCGCGTCGGCGAGTCCGGCGAGTTGGTCGCGTTCGGCGGCGCTCACCGGCACCGCTCGCGAGGCCAAGACACCGATTGTCTGCTCGACGGCGTGTTCCCATTTCCCGGCCGCCGCATCGTCGGTGACGTGCCGCAGTGTGCGCTCGGGCAGGCGGTCGGCGTACCGGTCCGGCAGCGCCCGCATCACCTCGGCCAGCTCGCGGCTCTCGGCCCGCGTCATCGCGACGGTCTCGAGACGACGAGGGCGGCTCACCCTGCCTGCGGCCAGCCGCAGGAGTCCCAGCACCTCGCGCAAGACCATGACCTTCCCCTTTACTGTCATGGGCGTCCGCGATCCTCCGCACGATCGCTTGCGGTACACGCGTAAGGACGTGGCCGGTGGCCGTGCGACTCGTAGCTGGCGGCCACGCTCTTACGCTGGCCACGCCCCGATTTCCACCCTATCCACCAGCGGAAATACCTCTCCAGAAGACAGGCGGCCACGCCGAGACCGGCGGCGGAAGGCGGGGAGCTGCGTGCGTACACGGGGCGAGCGGCCACAGCCGAACCCAGAACATGCTGATGATCAGCGACCAGACTCACGCGGCCCCCAGCACACCGGCGGCCCCGCCGCGCAGCCGACCGATGGCAGTGCGGCCCCCGGACCGGCGCCGAGGGTGTGAGGACTCATGACGCGCATCAATGGCGACGAGGGCCGGGACGGGCGCTAGGAAGATCCGGCCCGGGCCAGTTCCCAAACCGCCGCGAACGGCCCAGGGCTCGGCTCTGCCCACGATGCGCCGGCGTAACGACGAGTGATCAACGCAAGCCGCCGGTACGGCGGCCATCCCAGCGCACTCAGCGCGCCGACGTCGGCAAGCCGCCCGGCCGCCGGCGTCGGGATGAGCGGATGGGCGACCCGGACGCCGCAGTAGCGGACTGCGGGCACACCGCCGCGGCGATCCGCATGGCCGCTGCCTGCCGGTTCGCGCTCACACCGCGATATGGTCGGTACGACCGAGGAGTTCACGCGGGCCGACGGCCGAGTCGGCGCGTCCCCGGCCGCTTACTAGTTCGGCCCTCATGGCCGGGACGGGCCGGCGAACATGACGCCCCAACCACCCGACGGCCGCGCGGACGCGGGCAGGACGTCCGGCATCTGGTCACTCGACGCACGAGCCCCCAAAGCACCGAGACCGCAGAGCGTTCCCAGCGGACACCCTCCAGGCGGCGGCCGGACCGAGCGGGCCGATCACCCCGAGACAGTGAATTTCCGCCCGAGACGGACCACTCAGCGGCCACACGTCCAGCCTCTACCGCCCGGCGCGCTCGACGCCTGCCTGTGCGGCGACCCTGCGGAACTGGTCGTGGACACCAATTGGTTCAGCGGACGTCATTCTCGTGATCCAGTGTGCCGCCGCCATGTCACCGAGGTGGTGGCCGCCATCGCCGAGCGACAGGCTCGGCGCGACGGACGATGAGATTTTGATGCGGCCGAGCCGCGTATTCATTTTAATGTGATAACTTGACGATAGTTGCAGTTCTGGTTCCCATAGACTTTATGTGCGCCTGCCGGTTCGACCACAGGCGCATTCTTGTTTATACCGGATTCCTCCGGTCGGGGGCATTTCAGCGACTGGAGCCCGCATGGCGTGGGTTCTGACAGCACCCCAAAGGAACAATCGTGGCCAAAGGCACCGTTAAATGGTTCAACGCGGATAAGGGATTCGGCTTCATTCAGCCGGACGACGGCGGCACCGACGTCTTCGCACATTACTCGAACATCGCCGCTCAGGGCTTCCGTGAGCTGAAGGAGGGTCAGAAGGTCCAGTTCGACATCACGCAGGGCCAGCGAGGCCCGCAGGCCGAGAACATCATTCCCGCCTGACATCACTGCAGTGTGTCGCGGGGCTCGCGCCGGAGGGCGCGGGCCCCCATGCGGTCCCGCCCACCAGGGACCCACGGTCGCGCCAGGTCGTAGACTGCCGTTAGAGGCGACTGCGGGGATCGAGATGCCTGATTCCAAGCCCATGGCCGAGCTTCATCTGCGGGTGGTGGGACAGACCGCGGACTGGAAGCTGCTACTCCTCGACGAGCCCCCCACGGAAGATCAACTGGCGGGCTGGATGCAGAATGGAGTGGTGGCGCGGCTGGTGGTCGCCGAGCAGGGAAGCAACCAGCCTCATACGCTGCTCGTCAACTTCTCCCTCGTCGTCTCGGCCCGCGTTGTCGCCACGGTCCGCGGAAGAGGCATCACTTTCTGACTCGACGTAATGGTCGCCCAAAACGGATCGGGAGCAGGTGAGGCAGGACCCACGACGTCTCGCCGGCCGGCACACGACGAGATTGCCATTGACGACCACGAGACGATCGGGTGCGGAATCGCCGTCCGCCGCGATTTCGTAGGCGGACACCGCTGCAGACCTGGCCGCTGGACGGGCGTGACGACCGACCCGATCGCACGGCGAAGGGGTATGGTTGGAGACAACCGAGGAGCCTCTGTGCCGGCAGTCGAGCCGACGCCTTCCCGGCGTACTACCAGGTCGGCCCTCAGTCACGGGCCAAGACAGGTCGGCGATCATGCTGCCGAACAGGCGCACGCTCCCCCTTGCCGGAGTCCGGCCGCGCCGCGTGCGGTCAGACGGACTCGGCCCTCAGCGACCTTCCTCGTTGCCGTGATCTAACCGTCCCCGGCGCGATCGGCGCGCTGCCCAAGCGGCACGCGTTTCACACTGAGGCGGATCCCGCCTCTCATCCACGCTCACCGCGGCCGAATCCGGCCGTGTCATCTCGATCGGAGATTCACCAATGCATCACACCATCACTCGCGCCAGGCTGCTCAGCCGCCGGGCATCCGGCCGGACCATCATCGCGATACACGGCGAACTCGACATCGCGACCACCGCCGCCCTCCGCGACCGGATCCTCACCACCTTGGCGAACACCACCACGCCGGTCATCATCGACCTGTCCGCCGTCTCCTTCTGCGACGCCTCCGGCCTGGCCCTACTCGTCGGCACCCAACGCCGCGCTGCCCTGCACGGCGTCACCCTCACACTCGCCGCACCCCGCCCCAACGTGACCAAGCTGCTGCGCATCACCGGCCTCGACCGCGCCTTCACCATCCACCCCACCCTCTCCGCCGCACAACTCGGCCGCCCGCGTACCCATCACCGCACGGCGGCGTGACCGCCGAACCCGCCCATCCCCGCCTTGGCTCGAGCCGGCGCCTTCCCGGCGGGTGGAAACGACCGAACCGACCGCCATGGCCACGGCAGCGGGCATGGTGGTCTCCGGGGATGAAGATCACCGATGCCGCTCCGCAGGCGCCGTTCCTTCGACGGCCCCTTGGACGGTGACCCCTGGTCGCCCGAGGATTCCACCATCTCGCCCTCCGCGAAGGAAGCGCTGGTCGTCAACCTCCTCACCGAGGACAATCTGCCCGGCTACCATCGCCAGATCGCCACTCTGGACCGACTGGATACGGCGGCGACCCGATTCGCCGAACGCCGAGCCCATTTTCCGACCGCCCTCGGCATTACGGGAGTGGGCCGGGCGCAGTCGCGTTACTCCTGGGATCGCATCGCGCGCGAGACGCTGAACATCTACCAGGCGATCCGCGACTCCAGGAACGAGATCTTCGCCCCGGGGACCCGGTTGTCCACGTTCGGAAAGTGCCCGAGGGCGATGGCCGGATTCTCGGGCCCTGATGGGAGCCACGCATAACTGCGCGTGCCGCGCGCCGGCACCTCCGCTTTCGGCTCCGTCCGCGTGGCCGAGGACGAAGCCGTTCTCATGCCTGCGAACATCGTGCCCACCGCGTACGAGTTCTGCTGGTGTCGGTAGGGCGAGGGGGTGCGTTCGGACTGCCGGAATCCGAAAATGGTGATGCGAAGATCTTTAATGGCCTCGTCCAGCCCGCCGATGGCGTGGCAGATCCTTTCGGTCGCGTAGGCGTCGTCGATACGCGTCAAGGCGATGTGCAGGTGCAGGCTCACGGCGAACATCTGGCGGACGATGGTGTCGTTCAGGTCGTGGGCGATGCGGTCATGTTCGTCGGTCAGGCTCTGCCGTACCCTGGCCGAGTCGCCTGCACGGCTCTCCGCGCGCTCTGGCCCGCTCATCGTGGCGATGATCTCCGGCGTGAGCGATGGCGGAGTCGGCCTGATGACCGTCGGAGGCGGCCTGCCGGGCGGGCCGTTCGGGGCGGCTGGTGGTAGATCGCTCATGACCGCGGCTCCATCGTCTACCCGCCGAAGGTGGCCCTGCCCGTGTGGCGGGTCGAACCCGCGTGCAGAGGTCGATGCTGGACGCGTCGTCCAGAGCGGCGGCTGGCCATGGTTGCGGCTGCACCAGCCGTACGGTGCCCGTGTGAGATGGTGGGACATCCACCTCCTGACACTACGCGACTGCCGAGCTCAGAAGAGCATCAGACAGGGTTGTAGCGCCGTGGTAAGGCTTGCGCGC
Source organism: Actinoallomurus sp. NPDC050550 (assembly GCF_040655075.1). Lineage (NCBI taxonomy): Bacteria > Bacillati > Actinomycetota > Actinomycetes > Streptosporangiales > Thermomonosporaceae > Actinoallomurus > Actinoallomurus sp. NPDC050550. The sequence continues at coordinate 77,908 of NZ_JBFAJC010000045.1, forward strand.
TCAAACGGCAGGAGCGTCGGCCGTACGCGATAGACAGGGCGTGACCGGGCGCCACTTCAGGTCTTGGGACCGGGATCGTCTCCCGGCGTGGGTATGGCGAAGCGCGCGGCCCGGCGGTGGACCCGGTGGCCGGGGACGCGTGGCCGGGTCTCCGGGACGGCGGGTGCGGTGCGATAGAACCAGCGTTTGCCGATCTCGATGAGCAGGAGGTAGCCGGCGACCATCCCGGCGAGGGTGAGGAAGAACAAGCCGGGGAGTGGCCGGAATCCCAGGGCGTGTGCGAGTGGGGTGGCCGGCAGGAGGGCACCGGCGGTTGCCGCGCCGAGCGCGGCCAGCAGCAGCGGCACGCTGGGGTGGCTGCGGATGAACGGGATCCGCCGGGTGCGGATGGCGAAGATCACCAGTGTCTGGGTGGCGAGGGACTCGACGAACCAGCCGGAGCGGAACAGCGGAGCGCCGGCGTGGAAGATCCACAGCATCACGCCGAAGGTCGCGAAGTCGAACAGGGAGCTGATCGGCCCGAAGGTCAGCATGAACCGGCGGATGAAGCCGACGTCCCAGCGGGTCGGCCGGGCCACCTGCTCGGGATCGACGGTGTCGGTCGGGATGGCGAGCTGGCTGGAGTCGTACAGCAGGTTGTTCAGCAGAATCTGGGAGGGCAGCATCGGCAGGAAGCCGAGGAACAGGGATGCGCCGGCGGCGCTGAACATGTTCCCGAAGTTGCTCGAGGTGCCCATCAGCACGTACTTCATGGTGTTGGCGAAGATTCGGCGGCCTTCGGCGACCCCGTCGGCGAGCACGTCCAGGTCTTTTTCCAGCAAGAGCACGTCGGCCGCGTCCTTGGCGACATCGGTGGCCGACTCCACTGAGATCCCCACGTCGGCGGCGTGCAGCGCCAGCGCGTCGTTGACGCCGTCCCCGAGGAACGCGACGTCCACGCCGGTACGGCGCTGGGCGCGGACGATGCGGGCCTTGTGCTCGGGGCTGACCCGGGCGAACACCGTGGTCTCGGTGATCAGCTTCTCGAGGCGGTCGTCGTCGCCGGCGTCGATGTCGGCTCCGGTGACCACGCGCCCGGCCGGGAGGCCGAGATCGGCGCAGACCTTCGCCGCGACGACCGGGTTGTCGCCGGTCACGACCTTGACGGTGACGCCCAGCCCGGCCAGCCGCGCCAGGGCGTGCCGGGCGGTGGTCTTCGGCGGGTCGGAGAAGACGAGCAGCCCGCGCAGTGTCAGGTCCCGTTCATCAGCGGCCGTCAGGGTGGATTGATCCGCAGGGGTGGAACGGGTGGCGATGGCGACCACGCGGTTGCCGGCGGCGAATTCGGCGTCCAGCGCGGTCCGGATGGCGGCAGGAACGTCGGCGCAGCGCTCGAGCATCCTTTCCGGCGCCCCCTTGGTGATGATCAGATGCCCATCGTCAGGTGTCCGCAGGAGGACCGATACGGCCTGCCGTTCGTGGTCGAACGGCAGCGTGGCCAGGCGCCGGTAACCCGCCAGCGCCTGCTGTTGCAGCGCGGCGGCGGGTGAGTCCCACAGCGCGACGTCGAGGGCGTTCCCGCCCGCGGCCAGCCCGCCCTCGACGACGGCTTCATTGCACAGCAGGCCGAGCAGCAGCGGAGCCTCGGCGGCGCGCCCATCAGAGCCGAGCGACCGCATGAAAGAGATCCGGCCTTCGGTGAGAGTGCCGGTCTTGTCGGTGAACAGCACCTCGACGTCGCCCAGATCCTCGATGCAGACCAGCCGTTTGACGAGCACCTTGCGACGGGCGAGCCGGCGGGTCCCGGCGGCCAGGCTGGTCGACACCACAGCCGGCAGCAGTTGGGGTGAGATACCGACGGCGATCGCGAGGGAGAACAGCAGCGCGTCCAGGACGGGGCGCCGCAGGATCAGGTTGACGGCGAAGATGCCACCGGTGAGGGCGCCGGCGACCCACACCAGCAGCATCGAGAACCTGCCCAGCCCGAGCTGGAACTCGGTCTGCGGATGGTGTTCTCCGAGCCCGAGCGCGATACGGCCGAACTCGGCGCGGCGGCCGGTCGCGACGACGACGCCGGTGCCGGACCCGGCGCGTACCACGGTGCCCATCAGTGCACAGCAGGCCAGCTCGGCCAGGGGCGACCCGGCCAGAACGGGGTCGGTGGACTTCGCCGCCGGTTGGGACTCACCGGTGAGGACCGATTCGTCGCACTCCAGGCCCACGGTGGCAACGAGCCGTACGTCGGCGGGGACCACCTCACCGAGCTGCAGCATGATGACGTCGCCGGGCACCAGCCGTGTCACGTCGATCGAACACGGGTGCCCGTCGCGCAGGACGACGCACTGGTGGGATATCTGCGCGTGCAGCGCCTCCGCGGCCTTCTCGGCGCGGTACTCGTTGCCGAATCCCAGCCCCACCGAGGCCGCCAGGATGGCCCCGATGATCAATGCATCGGCGCGTTCACCGACGAAGAACGACGCGACCGCGGTGACCGCCAGCAGTATCAGCAGCGGCGAGCGGAGCTGGCGGACCAGGACCGGCAGCGCGCGGGCCCGATGCGAGCGCACGGCGTTCGGGCCGGCCGACCGCAGCCGGTCGGCCGCCTCCTCCGCACCCAGGCCGTCACGCCTGCCGCCCACCCGGTCGAGGACTTCCTCGGCGGTGAGCGACCCGGCAGCGGCCACCTCCAGCGAAGCCACGCCGGACCGATCTCCTGGGCGAGACGTGGACGCCACGGTCACAGACATCTGGCTTCCTCTCGGTTCCCATCCTCTCCGCTCGAGCCTCACCCCCCGACCCGCCCATGCACAGAGCCGAAGGTCCCCCGCGGCACCGCCGACCCGCATGGGGCCTCACCGGAGGGTGATGCGGTCCCCGTCGTAGAGCGACAGCGCATCGGTCACGCGATGCTCCGTTCGGCTCGGCCTGCCCAGTTGAGGTGATGAGCCTTGCTCTGAGGAAGGGTGAATCGCGATGACCAGGGCTACGGGTCCATCATGGCGAGGTGGTCTGCGGTGCCGCCGCGCCATTCGAGGAGGAAGAGGGTCGCGTCGTCACTGGTGATCCCGCCTCTTTCCCGCATGAGGGCGTGAGAGAGCCTGCGTGCCATCTCCTGGATGCCTTCGCTCGGGCGCCCGGCACGCTCGATGAAATCGATGAGGCGTTCCTCGCCGAACTGCTCTCCGCCGCTCTCGTGTTCTTCGACCAGGCCGTCGGTGAAGAACAGCACCCGGTCACCGCGCCAGAGTTCCTCCTCTCCGATCTGCGGTTCGTCGCCTCCGAAACCGACCGGCAGTGTTCCCGGGCTCTCCAGCGCCTGGACGACCCGGTGGTCGCGGATCAGCAGCGGCGCGGGGTGACCGGCGTTGACCCACCGCAGGACTCCCGATCGGATGTCGAGCCGCGCCATCTGGGCCGTGACGAATTGGTCGGGCCCGAACTGCTCGTCGACGGCCGCGTCCATGAACGCGTACAGTTCCGCGAGCCCGATGTCGGCGCGTCTGGCGTGTCGGTAGGCGCCGATGGCGACGGTGGCCAGCACGGCGGCGTTCAGGCCGTGGCCCATCGCGTCGATGACGGCCAGGTGAAGGGTGTCGTCGTTGAGGGCGTAGTCGAAACTGTCGCCGGCGACGTCGTAGGCGGGTTCGAGGATGCCGGCCACCGCGACCTGCGGAGTGATCATGGTCAGCGGAGGCAGCAGTGACCACTGGATCTCCGCGGCCACGCTCATCCGCTCGCGGCGCCGGGCCCGGAAGAACTGATCGGTGTAGCTGCTCTTGGTGACCAGCATGTCGGCCACCAGGCCGGAGAGCCGCCGCAGCAACCGCCGGTCATCGTCATCGACGGCGTCGAGGGTGACGGCCATGACCCCCACCTGGTCGCTGCCGTCCAGGAGCGGCAGGAACAGCCGCACACCGTCGGCCTGTGGCTCTTCGACGGGGATCGCACGCAGGAAGGATCTGCCGGCCGAGGAATCGTCGATCGACTCTGATCCTCCGACCACGAGTCCCCTTCCCGGGAGGGGCGCGAGCACCAGTTGGCCATAATCCTGCAGGAGGATGGACACATCCCGGCCACCGACCCTCGCGACCTCCTCCGCGACCAAGGGGGCGATCAGCTGCGGTGGCATCTCGTGCGCCCGGTCCAGCAGCATCCCCAGCAACCGCTCACCGAACCCCTCCGACCGATCTACCATGACCTTACGGGCCCGCCGTTCGCTCTCCGTCATGGCCATCTCACCCCCCGTGCTGATCCTCATGCCCTGACGAATGTCCCGGCTCCCAGACGTGGATCGTCAGCGGGTCATTGGGCACTCCTTCAATCCAGCATCACCCCGATCCGGGTAGGTCACCAGTCCATGAGCCGGTCAAGCAGGCCGATGAGCAGGAAGTACCCGGCGGCGCACGGGATGGCGCCGATCCGGCACAATCATGAGAGCGGGCCCGCCGTGAGGTGGCCGTTCTGGTGCTCGGGGACGCCGATGATCACCGCCAGGTCCCTGCCATCGATCGTTTCGCGTTCGAGGAGCAGGTCGATCACCCGGTGAAGCGTGGCAAGGTGCTTGCCGATCAGGTCGGTCGCCCTGACCTCGGCTTCTCGTAGCAGCCGGGCTACTTCCTGGTCGATGGAACGCTGCGTCCCTTCGGCGTAGGGGCGGCCGGCGAAGGGGTTGTCGCGAGTCGGTCCTTCCGGTCCGTAGCCGATGGGCCCGACCGCGGTCGAAAATCCCCACTCCCTCACCATGCGTGTCGCGAGATCGGTGGCGGCCAGGAGGTCGTTGGACGAACCGGTCGATGGCTCTGTGAGCACGGCGATCTCCGCAGCGCGACCACCGAGCCGTACGGCGAGAGAGTCGGTGAGGTGGCTTAGGGGGTACAGGCGCCGTTCGGAATCGGGGAGTTGTTCGGTCACGCCCAGGGCGGCGCCGCGAGGGAAGATCGTGACCTTCGCGACGGGGTCGGCATGTGGGGAGAGGGCGGCGACGAGCGCGTGCCCGGCTTCGTGGACGGCCACGGCGTGCTTCTCCTCAGGCAGCAGTGCGTTGGAGGCGTCTCGCCGACCGATGAGGAGGCGGTCCCGGGCCGCGTCGAAGTCGGCGGCGCTGAGAACGTCGCGCCCGGCTCGTACGGCGTTGATCGCCGCTTCGTTCACGAGGTTGGCGAGATCAGCGCCGGACAGCCCGGGCGTTCCTCGTGACACCGCGTCGAGATCGACGTCGGGAGCAAGCGTTTTGCCCTGTCCGTGAATGGCGAGGATCGCCGTTCGTTCCCTGTGGTTGGGGAGAGGGATCTCCACCGTCCGGTCGAAGCGCCCAGGCCGCAGCAGCGCCGCGTCGAGGATCTCCGCTCGGTTGGTCGCCGCCATGACGACAATGCCGGTGCCAGGTTCGAAGCCGTCCATATCCGACAGCAGCTGGTTGAGCGTCTGCTCGCGTTCGTCGTTGGAGCCGAATCCGCCGGGACCTCGTCGGCCTCCGATGGCGTCGATCTCGTCGATGAAGATGATCGAGGGGGCACGCCTGCGTGCTTCGGCGAAGAGGTCCCGGACCCGCGAGGCGCCGACACCGACGAACATCTCGACGAAGCTGGAGCCGCTGAGGGCGAAGAACGGGACACCGGCCTCGCCGGCGACGGCTCTGGCCAGCAGGGTCTTGCCGGTCCCGGGCGGTCCGATCATGAGCACGCCCTTCGGGCCGACCGCGCCGGCGCGCGCGTACCGCTTCGGATCCTGCAGGAAGTCCACGACCTCCATGACCTCGGCCTTGGAGCCCTCGTAACCCGCGATGTCGGCGAAGTGCGTGGTAGGCCTCTCCTCGTCGTAAACCTTGGCCTTCGACTTGCCGATGGCCATGATCCCGCCGAGCCTGCCGGTGAGTTGCCTGCTGCCGCGGCGGCCGATCCAGACGAAGACGCCGACGATGAAAAGAACCGGCAACAGCGACATGAGCACGCTCAGCACCGATGTCTTACTCGGGTTGCTGCCCCTCACCTCAACCTGGTGCCTGACGAGGAGCGCGGAGAGCGCGTTGTCGTTCAGCGCGGTGGGGATCTGGGACGTGTAGGCGGCACCGCTCCGGAGCTTGCCGCTCACCGAGCCCGTCGAGGTGATCGTCGCCGTCGAGACCTTGTCCGTCGTCACTTCACCGACGAAGCCGGTGTAGCTGAAGTCCCGAGCCGACGGGCCCTTGGCGAACGGGTGGAAGAGCAGAACGGTCGCGAACATGACCGCGAGCCCGATCGGCAAGACCCATGCCCGCCAGCCGGGAGGCGCGGGTGGAGCGGGCGCCGGGACGCGATCCTTCGGCGGACCCGGCCGCGCCGATGCCATGCGATGTGCGGCGCTCACGAGCAGTACCTGCTTCATGGTCGGCCGACTGCCGCGAACGCTGGTCCTGTTCGCCCGAAGGGCGGACTCCGGTGGAAGACTGAGATGATCACTCCATCGATGGTGAGCCTGCAGTACCGTTCCCGATCGGTCGCCGACGTCATCAACGGAGGTACGGCTTGGGGGGTACCGGGACGCAGACGCAGTCTCGGTTCAAGGCACCCGAAGAGGTCGCCCTGCAATAGCGGGAAGCGACGGAATCGTGTTCGTCGACGGGGTGCCCGCACACGCACAGCGTGACCGGCGGCGACTCGCAACGCGATTCCGATGTCATGGCGTCACCCGCCCGAACAGTCCGTTCCACGAACCATCAGGCCACCGCTGCCAAAGACCGGCGGTCGGGGGCGGCTGGGACGAACGCACACGAATGTACATGTCAACAGCCAATCGCGATATCGCGCGTGCGGAAACCATGAGCTTGACCAAGGCTCATCACACCGACTGATGACCGGGCTTCCCACGCCTCTCACGCCGGCTTGCATGAGCGCCAGGTTCTGCTCGCCTTCGCCGCCGGCGGAAGGTCGTCGGTCAGCACACCCTCGACGAACGGCTGCATGCCCATGTCGCCGAGGCGGCGCCGACCGAGAGTGTCACGACGCCGATCCGCGACACCGGATCCGACTCCGTCCGGCGGCCCGGGCGGCTCATGCGGGATGGGCTTCGGCTGCCCACTCCCCCGGCCCGTCGGGAGGATTCGTCCTATGCGCGGAGTCCATAGAGCGTGAGGGCGTGGATGCTCGCCTGGAACGTGACGTCCCCGTTGCTGGTAGGGGGAAGCCGGGTGAACCAGATGAGCACGTAGCGGCCTGGGGCCGGACCGCCTATCGTCAAGTCGGTCGCACCGGCCGCGTGGGGTGCCCGCGCCACGGTCCGGAAAGCGTGCTCGAACGTCGTGCTGGCCGCGATCCGCACCTGGAGGTCGGCGTCCGCGGCCGTGCCGAGGGTGATCCGGACGTTCGTGATCTGCCCCGGTCGGCCCATGTCCAGCAGGAGGCCCGTGCCCGTCCGGAGGTTTCCGAAGTGGGCCGTTGTGTACCCGTGCGTGCGCCAGACGTGCGAGGGGCTGCCGTCAGGTGTGACAGCCGTCGTGAAGCCGTCGTCGCCACTTGGATCGAAGGACCGCGCGGCCAGTGGCGCGAGTCGCCCGACGGCCGGCAGGGTGGGCGACCGGGCCGGGGGCTTGGCTCGGGCGGACGCTCGCCGCGACGAGGGATGAGAGGCCGGGGACGGGACGCCGCCCGCGTTCAGCGCGAGGGTACGTCCGGATATGGAGTCGCCGAATGCGACCGCTGCGGCGAGGACGAGCGCACCACCGGAAAGGATCACCGTCCCCGACCGGGGACGGCGCGGCCACCGGGGCGCATTCGGCCTGGCCCGACCGGTGTGCGAACGAGCGGAGAGAGGGGCCCGGACGATCTCCTCGAGGAGAGCGGCGGCGAGTTGTGCCGGATGGGTGATCGGCGGGTTGCCGCGCCGTGATTGGGGCAGCAGGGCTCGGCAGATTATCGCGTCGATGCGCCCCGGTATCCCGACCTGTACCTGCCGCGGAGGATAGACATCTCTCCTACGCGTCGGCGCGGAGGCCAGCGTGGTCTCCTCCTCCCCGGGCCATCTACTGGTGAGCGCGGCATACAGAAGAGCCGCCAGCGCCCGTGTGTCGGCCAGCGCTCCGTCATCGCGGCGCGTACTCGCCAGTGCCGCGTCTACGGCCAGCCCGGTGATCTTCACGCCGCCTTCGGGGTTCCACCGCACCGCCCGTGGTGACAGGCGCAGGTGCGCCACGCCGGCGGCGTGCGCCGCCGAGAGCGCCCCCGCCACCTCAGCCACGATCCACACCGCGTCCGCGACCTCCAGCGGCCCGTCGGCCACCAGGTCCTCCAAGGACTCGCCGGAGGGCCATTCGGTGACTACATAGGCGCCCTCTGCGTCGTCCGCGGCGTCGAAGACGTGGGCGAACCGTACATCGCCGACCCGGCTGGCCGCTCCGGCGGCCGCTACGACCTCACCCGCGTCGGCCGCCCCAGGCGCGAATGTGAGCATCGCCACTGGACGCCTCAGCACCTCGTCGAAGGCCTTCCAGACCTTGCAACCTGCGGGCTCACCAACCTGGTCCACCAGCCGGTACCGGCCTATGACCCGGCTGCCCCGCGCACGCATCCGCCCGTCGGGACGCCCGCCCGCTCTGTCGCTCCCAGGGCTGTCGCCCGGCTCACCCCCGGCGAGCCTTGGCATTTCCATCGGTGTCTCCGTTTCGAGGTCGCTGTCGGGCAGACCTCAGCAATGGGTCGTCGCACCGGGTGATGGCGAGAGGCAGGTTTCCGGGCCACCGGGCACGGACGTGGCCTTGGGTGAAGGCGGTCGTGCCGCTTGTGACGCCGTGATCACGGTTGGCCTGGTCAGGGGACGTGATGCCGGTCGTGCCCGGCGAGGCCGGCCTCCCGGACGGTGCCCGGACCGACACGTACGCAAAGCCGGCGGCGTGGGGCCACCCCATCGACTCCGGCACGCGGGGTGCTCGATGTCGATGCCGCGGCGTACGGTCCGCCGGTGGCGGCCTGGACGCCGGTTGCCCGTAGGGCCCGGCCGGAATGCGTCACCGGCCGCGCCGGGTTCACGTCGCCGTGTCCCGGGGCGGATCACGGGTTCTGGGTCGCGCGGTCATAGACGGTGGTGATCTGCCGCGCGATGCGGGTCCAGGCGTAGCGGGAGCGGGCTCGGTCGGCGCCGGCGATGCCAAGCGCGAGGCGGCGGATCGGATCGGCGAGCGGCAGGTCGGCGGAGCGCATCAGTTCGGGGACGCGGTCGCGCTGGATGGGGCCGAGGAAGAAGACGCGATCGGCGACCGCCTCCTGTTTGGCGAGCAGATGCAGGCGGTGCGCCTGGGGATCGGTGTCGGGAGTGCCGGGCCCACCGGCGATGATCAACTCGGCACCGGGGATCCGCGTGAGCGCCTGGATGGCGGTCACTGCTCCGTGCTGTTCGGCGCGCCGGGAGAGCAGGAGCAACCGGGGACGTTCACCACGCGGGTAGCTGCCGCCGTGCGGGCTGAAGGCGTGGGTGTCGACACCGCCCGGCGTCACGTCGATCCGGTGGCGGGGGACGCCCAGCCGGATCAGCTCGTCTTTCTGGCCGGTCCAGGTGGTGATGGTGGCTGGGACGGTGCGCCCGATGACGCGCTCCAGACGGGTGCGCTGCAATACGGCTGCGGCCTGCTCTCCGTCGCGCCGCTGTAGCAGGCCCGGGCCGTGAGGGGTGTTCACGAGGGGGATACGAAGACCCTGCATGCCGTATCTGCGGCGCACGACAGGACCTCCTTGCGAGCGTTGAGGCGACGGAGTGGCCTGCGTGTGGCCATTCGCGGCTCCGGGCCGAGGAATCGGAACCGGCCGGCCGATCGCCCTTGAGTCAATCCGGTCCGCCGCCGAACGGAAACAAGCAACTCCAGCAAGGCCCATCACCAGGAGAGATCACCTGTACGGTGGGCTCGATCGATCCGGCTCGCAGCCCACTGACCACTGAGAACGCGAGGCCGAAGCGGGCGAGAAGGTCAAGGACGCGTTCACGCGCTGATCGTTACCGCCCCTGGAACTCCAGGCGGCGGGCCGGCCTTACTCAACGCGGACAATGTCACCAAGTTGTGGCGACCGAGCGGAGTGCACGGCGCCGCTGCTGTGCGCGGGCATCACGACGTACTCCCCGTTGCGCCGGTGGGGCGCCGGCCCCCGCCGAAGGTCGCCATCGTCGGCCTCGGCGGGCTCAACCACGTCGCGGTCAAGATCACGGAGATACGAACCCGGCACGACGGCCAGCCGCGACGGGGAGCGCGACAAGGCGTGAACGCCCGAGCCGCAAACCCGGCCGTTCACGGCCGAGAAGCTGACCTGATGGCATCGCACGGGAGGATCTATGGCCGCAGCCGGTGAGCGTCACCGTGTCTCGGCGCCGGCCTCGGTCGCCCGGGCCTGGCGTTCGGCGCGGCGTTCGGTGAATCGCGTCGCCGCCGCCTCGAGC